>JALTCQ010000122.1 GCA_027074515.1 Microcaldota archaeon
ACGCCGCTATCAATTTCATCGAGCAGAACGTACTTCTTATCGAGGAAGAGAGCTTGCAGAAGCTCAGAACGCTTTCTCTCGCCACCAGAAAAACCGACGTTCAGGGGACGAGAGAGGTACGATGGATCGAGGCCAACGCGGGGAGCTAGCTGAGCCAACTCAGCAAAGGCTTTTGGATCGCGCTCGCGTCCAGACGCACGGAGCAGTAGCGTGGCGAGGGTCACCCCCTCGATCTCCGGAGGGCTCTGAAACGCGAGGAAAAGCCCCTTTCTTGCTCGATCATTGGGAGAGAGTCTCGTGATGTCATCACCGTCAAGAAAGATATTCCCAGAAACCACTTCGTATCGGGGATCGCCAGCCACGGTTCGCACAAGGGAAGACTTGCCAGAGCCGTTGGGGCCAAGAAGAACAACAAGCTCGCCCGGCTCAACAGCGAGGGAAACGCCCCGAAGGATTTCCTTGTCCTCAACCCGTGCGTGAAGATCTCTTACCTCGAGCACGATTTTAACAGTGTTAAAAAGGTTTTTATTTAGAGAGGTCCGCCAGCATCTTTGAGAGTTCCGCGATGCTCCTCGCGTGGACAAAGGAGAAACCGGCACGGATGGCTGCAACGCGATCGTAGTCCGTATCCCCAACTACAACGGCGTCATTCACCCCCAGCTTTTTCGCCGCGAGGAGAAATGGCTCCGGATCGGGCTTACCGCGGGTCACATCCTCAGCAGATACAACCGCATCGAAGTACATGCCGAGAGAGGGGTTCGTGGCACCGAAAACCCACTGGACAAACCTGCGAGACGCAGAGGTGACGAGAGCAAGCGGATATTTCCCGTGTAGTGCGTTCAGCGTGTCATAAACGTGGGGGAGAACGCGAATACGGTCCAAATACCTGGGCGTGAACTCCCACTTCTTCTGACGTATTGCCTTGATCTGCTCCTCGCTCAGTTCAGGATATATGTCACGGACTATGTCAAGAAATCGTTTTCCAACCTCTCTTCGGAATCGTTCGGCGACCCCGGGCTTTCGGGGGATGCCAAGGGCATCAAGCGCGTCCAGGAAAGAGTAGAGGTGCACATCCGTGGAGTCTATGAGCGTTCCGTCCAGATCGAAGAGCACGCCAAGCACGGATATAAATGAGAAGAAAGCAATATTATTGTGCTGGTCAACCGCACGAAAAACATCGTCCTTACCGAGCACGTGGAAATCGCTGATTCTCCCTGGAAGCGGAGCACGGGGCTGATGTTCAAGAGGCGCTACGAGGGGGCCCTCGTGTTTCCAAGGGTTGGAAGAGAGGTGTTTCACGGATTCTTCTGCTTCTTCCCCATTCTGATCGTCTGTCTGGATGAACAGAACCGCGTAAAAGCGAAGAAAATCCTAAAACCGTGGGCGATGGTGCCAGTGAACTGCGAAACGGTGATAGAGCTTGACGCCAGAAAGCGCTGGGAGATAGATGTGGGGGACGAGCTGAGCTGGAATGAAGATTGAGGCGAAGGCGGACCTGAGTAAAGTCTGTCCATACGAGCTGGACGACTCAAAATGCGTCCACTGTGATCCGAAAGAGGCACCCTGTGTCAAGGCATGTCCCCAGGGCGCGATATACGAGGTGGCGGAGGGCGTTCTGGCCATTGACTACGACAAGTGCGACGGCTGCGGGAAATGCGCCGAAGCCTGCCCCTACGGAGCGATCGTGCTGAAGGAAGGAAAGGCATTCAAGTGTGACCTCTGCCTCTCCCTATTCGACGAACCCCAGTGCGTGGTGGCGGGGCTGGCACGGATCAAGTACACGCAAGGCGAGTTAGAGAGAATCTGGAACGTTATCGGCTGGGCGGTGCTTGACGAGGGAGATTACACGATCCAGACTGAAGAAATCCGCCTGAGCGACGCTGCCATACTAAAAGAGGTGGTGGAACGCTACCAGAAGACGAAAGGAGAATTCACCTGGGAGGAAATACTGGCAGGACTGGAGTACGAGTACGGCGAGATAGCGGAAGACACAAAAAAGCGCGTGATGTGGTGGATAAAAAGAACCTACGAGGGCTACGGCCCAATAGACTTTCTGCAAGACCCGGAGATAGAGGAAATAGCCACGACAAGGCTAAAAGATCCAATACGCGTGTACATCCGTGGAAAGGGCTGGAAAAAGACGAACCTGGCTTTCTGGACAGAGGACTACTTTAAGTACATCGTGAACAAGTACGCTGCAAGCATGGGAAGGCGGATAACACTGAAAACGCCGCGCATAAACGCAACCCTTCCAGACGGATCGAGACTCCACGCGGTAATGCCCCCTCTTTCCCGCGAAGGACACGCGCTGACCATAAGACGGTTCACCGAGCGCAGATGGACGCCGTGGGACATTATTAACAATGGAACGATGAGCGCAGAACAGATGGCGAAGATCTGGTGGGCCATAGACCACGATTTGAACATCGCCATCGCGGGCAACACTGGATCGGGAAAAACAACAACGCTAAACGCCATAATGGCATTCATTCCCCTGGACGAGCGCATAATCCTCGTAGAGGAAACACCAGAGATCTGGATTCCCCACGAACACAGGATACGCCTCGTCCCCGACGAAAACACGAGCATGCAGGACCTCGTGTACGATACACTACGCATGAGACCAGATAGAATCGTTGTGGGGGAGGTGAGACGGCCGGAGGAGATGCGGGCGCTCTTTGACACGATGCTCGCAGGACAAGGAAGGGGATCCTACGCCACGATGCACGGAAGGAGTGTGGAAGAAACCGAAAGAAGAATAAGAAGCATGGGGATCCCCGAAGAAGATCTAGCCGCCCTGGATGTCATCGTTGTCCAAAGACGTCTCAGGGAGCACGGCAAAGAGGTGCGAAAGGTTACAGAGCTGTTCTTCCGGAGCACAAAGCCGCCAGAAGATGAAATACAAGAAAGAGAAAAAGCCCTACACGAGATCCAGGTGCGAAACATAGAAGAATACGCGAAGCAGGTGAGCAAGTGGAGAGCATCCAAAGGTATTTGATACTATCCGGGCTGAACTGGACGGAAAAGGAATTCATATATGGTATAACAGCTGTTTCAGCGGCAACGGGGATCCTTTTCGCCGTCCTAGGTGCAAGCGGGGCAACCGCCATAGCAATAGCTATTGTCACAGGAGCGATTGGAATATACGCGCCCGTCCTGATGGCAAGGGTGCGCGCCGAGAGAGCAGAGGCTGATCTGCCATACGTGCTTCGAAGCCTGGCGTCAGAGGTGGAGGCAGGGATTCCCTTCGATATTGCGCTGAAAGATGCTGCGAGGATCTCCCAAACGCTGCGAAAGGACTTCAGACGAGTGCTGGAGATGTACAAGAAAGGGATACCCCTGGACAACGGCCTGAAAGCGGTAGGAGAGAGCTACGCGTCGGAGAACATAAAGAGAGCGATGTTACACGTAGCCCTGCTTTACCAGAGCGGTGCGGAGGCGGCCCCAATCAAGAAGATGGCTGACGAGCTGCTTGCCATACAGAAAGCAGAGAGCAAGAAATTCTCGTCAGAACTGGCAATGTTCACGCTCGTATTCGTTGCGGTAGCTGCCCTCGTCCCAGCACTCTTCGCGATGTACGTGATGATTGGATCAACGATTCTGGAAATGGACCTAACGCCCGGAACGATAAAAATGATCATGCTCGGGGCGTTTCCAGTGGCCACTGGCCTGGCGTTGGCTTACATGTACGCACGGTTGCCAGCGTATATGAGGCGATGAGATGGAATGGATATACATAATACTGGCACTCGGGGCGGCTGCCATCCCCATCGTCGTGGACTACAGGCGTGAGCGAGGAAAGGCAAAGATGGACGAGATGCTGCCTCTCGCGCTCCTCGAACTATCCACCCTGCCCATACACGGCCTGCAAGACGTAGCAAAATACCTGTCCAGTGGCTACGGACCAGTATCCGAACGCTTTAGCCGCGCAAGGAAGATGATGGAGCGAGGGATCCCGCCGGTCAGCGCGATGAGGAGTGTGGCGCGAGACACCACACCCTTGTTCCAGCACGCGGTGGAGATGATCATTGCAGGGTACCAGAGCGGCGCAGATTGGAACAGAATCATAAGAAAAACTGCGGAGGACATTGAAGCGGTGGTAGACATGGAGCGGCAAAGAAGAGCAAGTCTGAGCCTCCAAAAATATAACGTGCTCCTGTCCGCAGGTGTATTCGTTCCAGCAATTCTGGGCATATCCGAAAGAATGGTAGACAGGATAAGTGCAGGCGCGTGGAACCCACTAATCACGGCGCTCCACGCAAGCATCCTTCCATACATACTCATACTCGCCGTGGAGTCAGCCGTCTTCCTGGCGCTTCTGGAGGGAAGGCTAAGAAACACCCTTTACTACGCGGTAGTCCTCGGGGTGCTGGGGGTCGCTAGCTTCTTCATAGCGAAGGGCATATAATAAAAACCCCAAATGCGTATTTGCAACGTGACCGTGAACATACGCGTGAACGGGAACTTACGGGGCTACACGCTCATCGCCGGCTTCCCAGGAATAGGTGTCGTTGGCCCAATCGTGGCAAAGCACATCGTAGAATCGCAGGGCCTGAAAGTAATCGGTAGCATAACCTCCGACAAGTTTCCCGCAGTATCCGCGATCTCCAACGGCGTAGCAGAGTCCCCCGTGCGTATATACGCCGATCCGAGGCGCAAGATTGCAGTCATTCTGTCTGAAATCATGTTCAAGGAGGATTCTGCAAAGGAGCTAGGCAACGAACTGATAAACTTCGCCAAAAAATCAGGCGTGAAAGAAATTATTTCCATAGCGGGCGTGCTGATCCCAAACAAGGAGGACAGCGAAATATACGGGGTGGTATCCGACGAAAAGCTCCTGAAAACGCTAGGAGACTACGGAATAAAGCCGGTGCCCAAGGGGGTAACAACAGGGATCTCCGCGTCCCTGCTCGTCAACGGAAAGGCGCAAAAGGTACCGGTCATGCTCTTGCTCGGCACACTTCACGCAAAGGAGGATTTCCGAGCTGCCGCAGAGATCATAAAGATGCTGGACCAGATACTGGGACTCAACGTGGATTACGACTCGCTGCTGGACCAAGCAAAGAAGATAGAGCGGGAAGTATCCTCCGTTATGCAGCACAGCAAGAGCGCGAGCTCCATGTACGGGTGATCGCATGTTTATTATATCCGGAATAAAGACAGAGGTGCTGCGAAGGCTTAGAACAAGAGGCGAAGTCACGGTAGAAGTGATTTCTTGTAGGAACGTTCGCGCAGCCCACGAGGTGCAAGAGGGGGACGAAATTTTCATAACAGAAGAATTCTTCGAAGATATCGGCAGGGGCACATTGGGCA
>JALTCQ010000123.1 GCA_027074515.1 Microcaldota archaeon
CGGGAATGTAAGAAGACCAGACCTGAAAAGAGTCCCCAGCGATGTTAGCAATGCGCATGAACTCGTTTCGATCCGCAGGGCCGTTAAAGATAAACAGATAATCCTCTCTCACGTTTGCCACGCCAGAGGGATCCACAAACGCGGTGATGCTGGCAGAACTCGGAGCAAGAGCAAGCATTGACGGAACAAGCAGCAAAAGAGCAAGAATTGGAACGGCCCGCCGCATGTAGTAAAATGAACAAAGCCGTTTATATCTCAATCGTGTAACCGTCCTCGGCGGCAACAACGTCCGGGAAGCGTTCCCTCGCTTCGGCCTCGGCAAGAGAAAGGTCATCTATGCGTGGGGAGAAGTGAAACAAGATCAGCTTCTTGGCACCCAGCGCCTTGGCAACTTCTGCCGCTTCTCGCGCGGTGCTGTGCTTCTTTTCCACAGCCATCTGCCGCTCCGATTCCAAAAAGGTCGCCTCGTGGATGAGCACATCCGCCCCCTTCGCAACGTTAGAGATCACCGGCCTCGTATCCGCCACGTAAACAACCTCTCGCCCGGGCTTCTCATAAACCACATCTTCGGGACATATTCTCTTTCCTCGCCAATCCACACACTCGCCAGCCTTCAGGCGACCGACCACCGGCCCGTGAAGACCATATTGACGTAGTTTTTCCTTATCAGCTTTCAAGCGCGGCGCCTCTTCAAAGACGTATGCAAGACAGTCCGTGGTGTGATCCAAGGCATAGGCGCTCACAGAGTATCCCTCCGTGGAGAAAAGCACTCCGGGGGCGGCAGGGTGGAATTCCACGGAGAATGGGAGAGAGGGGACTAGCGCGCGGAGGAACCGCTCCACATACACGACTTGCCTCTCGGGGACCCAGACGTGAATGGGCCTCTGGCGCCCGTAGAGCGCCATGGTGCTTAAAAGCCCAGGAAGGCCGAAGACGTGGTCTCCGTGGTAGTGGGAGATGAATATGTGAGTGATCTTCATGAAAGAGCGTCCAAAGCGCATGAACTGGCGCTGTGTGCCCTCGCCGACATCAAAGAGAAACCCCTCCCCCAGATACTCGAGAAAAACCGCTGGCAGCCCCCTCTCCTTCGTGGGAGCAGAAGCAGACGTGCCAAGGACCGTAATCCTCATTTGCGACAAAGGTGGACCCTCCTGGTCATCTTCGAGTGAACGTACCATTTAGAAACGTGCTCTACAAAAAAGCCAGCCCTCGCAAGAAGTGGTGATAAATCCCTGTCCGCCACGACCACGGCAAATCGACCGGGTTTCAAGGCAGAATAAATCGAGGCGAAGGCGTCACGGTACAGCTCACGCAGGGCGGGCGCAAAAACCTTTGAGGAACGACCGTAGGGAACGTCCGTGGCAACTGCATCAAAACTGCCGGAAAGGCTCCGTGCATCACCGACGACCACGTCCCCGACAACGCCAAAAGCTGCCAAGTTCCTCCGGGCACCCTCGACCATCGCGGGATCCCTGTCAACACCCGTAGGGATCGCGCCAACAAGCCCCGCTTCCACCAAAAGAGCACCTGTCCCACAGAATGGATCAACAA
>JALTCQ010000124.1 GCA_027074515.1 Microcaldota archaeon
CACGTTATACATATCCTTGGACACCACTGGCTACGAGGCGTTGCACAGGAGAGGCTACCGCGTTTACGACCATCCAGCCGCGCTCAACGCAGCCCTCGCCGCAAGCATGATCCTAGAATCCGAGTGGAGTCCGTCAGAGAAACTCCTGGATCCATTCGTCGGCGGTGGAACGATTCCCATTGAAGCGGCGCTCTGGGCAAGACGGGTGCCGTGGTTTCGATTCAGGGGCTTCCTCTTTGAGCGGGCAGGGTTCTTCGATACGGATTTAATAACGGAAGTTCGGGAAAAGCTCGTTGAACGCGAGAACGACATAAAGATCAACGCAGTCGGCGCAGAACTCTTCGAGAAGCACCTGATAGGAGCTAGAAAGAACGCGGAGAGTGCTGGAGTGGCAGACACGGTTGTCTTCAAGAAAGGAGACGCGGCAAAGCTAGAGGAGTACGCTGACGTGATTGTTACAAATCCGCCCTATGGAAACAGGATCGCCAACCCTCGTGTGGTGCACAGGCTATACAACGACTTCGCTAAGAGAATCGCGGACCTCGGGATCCCGCACATCACCACTATCACGAGCCGGTGGAAGTGGATGGAAAACGCGCTCACGTCAGCGGGTTATAAAATAGAGAAGAGCAAATTCGTGCTGTATGGGAGGCTACACACGCACCTCATCAGGGCATCGCTTGGATAATGCCCTCTGCAAGCCCCAGTATCGCTTTGTACGGGTCCTTCGCCTTGGTCACGCCGGAAGCCACGAGAACGCCCTGTGCTCCTAGTTCCACCGCCTTCTTCACGTCCTCCGTGGTCTTAACGCCTGCACCCACGAGAACGGGAGCGCGAACCAAATCGACTGCCTTGCGAATGATTTCAGGCTTCGCCTTTGAGATGGAAACATCAGTTCCGATGAGTTCCGGCGGTTCAACAGCAACGGCGTTGGGCTGGAGGTCGGAAACGGCCCTTGCAATCATCTCGTCGGCGGCGCAGGCGATGACCTCCAGGTCCAGCTGCCTGGCACGGTGCACAGTATATTCCACCCACGAGAAGTTCACCTGGCGCTCAGAGTGGTTTATGATCGTCCCGTCTATGCCCCACTCGGCCAGCATCTCAAGAAGGACAGAACCAGTGTGCGCTCCTGGTTGGTAAGCGTCCACGTGCTGGGCAAACACGGGGATATCCACGGCCTCGCGAACTTTCACGAGATCCGCGGCGTTTGGCGCCACGATCACGGAGACACCCGTTTCTTCGTGGACCTTTTCCGCAGCACGGGCGATCTCAACGGCCCTTGCACCCATGGCCTGCGCGTAGGCCTTGAAGTTTATGACGACTGCTGGGAGGTCCATGTGGTTAAAACGAAGAAGTATTATTTAACGCTTGCGAACGCGGAAGGCATAAATACCTCCGAGACCAGATACTCTTGTGGAGGTCACCGTTGTCGGAGACGTGAACCCAGATCTCCTGTACCTGGTCGATTCATTTCCAGCACTGGACAGCCAGAGCATAGCGCGGGCGTTCCAGATGAAATTGGGCGGTTCCGCTGCCAACACGGCCTACGCCCTAGCCAAGCTCGGTGCAAAGACGTGGTTCTTTGGCTGCGTGGGAAAGGATGACTTCGGGCGCTTCTGCGAGCAAGAACTGAAACGAGCTGGCGTGAAAGCATCGCTCTGCAAGACTGGTGATGCAAACACGGGGATCACGTCAGCGGTGGAGTTCAGGGGGACGCGGACCATGTTTACATATAGAGGCACCAACGAATTCTTGGACATTCATCACATCACCCTTCACGGCGACTGGATGCACCTGTCAGGTTACTGGCACCTCACGAAGCTACGGCCGAACGTGGAAAGACTCTTCAAGCAGGCCAAAGAAAAAAGGATGAAGACGTCCTTTGACGTGGGATCGTGGAACAACGACTGGAAAGAGTCGGAATACGTCGTGAGGGCAATAGAAAAAGGCTACGTGGACTTCCTACTGGCGAACGCAGAGGAGATCTCTGGACTTACAGGTCTGCCCGCCGAAGACGCCATAGAACGCCTAAGAAAGAAGACTGTGATAGGGCTCCACCAGGGGCGAAACGGCGCTACAATGTACTGGGATGGGGGCGAGCACCACGTGTCCGCGTGGGAGATTCACCCGATAAGGACGACGGGGGCAGGGGACACGTGGAACGCAGGGTTCATCTGGGCATACCTTCAGCTAGACGACGTCAAGCGAGCGGCAGAAATAGCCATGGACATAGTGGAGAACTACGTGATGGGAAAAGAAATAGAGGCGCCCGTCATACGCTGACAGAGGACGCCCTCTTCGCGCTGATGCCCTTCTTGACCTCAATGTAATACTCTTCAATGCCTTCTTCTGTCTCCAACTTCTTCGCCCATTCTTCCTGGCCGTGCAGGCGAGCAAAGAATGCCAGGAGGTCCTTGACGCGCTTGGAAACGGGCTTCTGAGATTCTGCATTAGCCCTGCGCTGGTACTGGCTTATCTGGACGGCAAGGCGCTCCGCCTCCAATGGTGCCAGAACGCCGTACATCTTCTCGTAGGCTGCTGGGATGACCCTCTCCGCCCACTTGCGGTGGAAACGGCAGAACCCAGCGTTTTCCGTCAAAAGCTCTGCAACGAAGCGCTCCCATACCTTCGCACCGAGGGTCTTGGGTTCAAGCCAGTCAGAGCCGTAGTATGTCATGAACTTGCCGTGTAGAGGCAGAGGTATGAAGAAGCCAGGCACGATGTACTGTGGGGGGACTAACTCGCCACCCCCGGAGAATGGAACCAGCACTGCTGCGTCAAGGGCTCCGTTCCCGATCTTCTCAGCCGCTGGGCGAATGCCGTGGGCGAGAAAGTCTGCCTTGCCCTCGGCCAGCGCGGCGATGAGGTGCATGACCGCCTGGAACTGGGCATCCTGGTCCACGTTGAACGGCTGAAGGCTCGTCTCAGGTATTCCTTCGATACGTAAGATTCCGCGATCTCTGAGCTCAAGGGCCCACGCAATTGTGTCTCCCAGCTGGATTGCATCAAAACCGAGGCGATCCGCCAGGTGTGCCAGCGCTGCCACCTTTTCCAGATCAAAGATACCCAGCTGTGCGCCAAGCGCTGTGATTGGCTCGTAGTCTAACTTCTTGTCCCCCAAATACTTCTTGCAAGCGGCGGCACACTTCTCCCCACAGGTTCTAGACTTTATGTCGCCCGAGGAGAAACCAGAACGCATGCGCTCCACTGTGGGCGCTATGAACTCATCCCATAGCCGCTCACGATCGGAGTCGCTCATGTATATGTTGCGCCAGTTGTATGCCGGCACCATTTCGCGCAGATGAGCCCAGTTGAGTATGGTCCCTCCGATACCGTCCTTCTGACTGAAGCGGTACTTCTCCGTTGCAGCAGGGACAGACTTGAGGTAGTCGTCGCCGAGAACGTCCTTGGCCACCTTTTTGAATCGATCAACATCCACATCTGGTTCTACATCGCCACCAAAGACTACAGCATAGACGTTGTGCGCCTGGACCATCACGGAACCGGCACCACCGCGACCGAAGAAATCTATGGACTTCATCACGGGATCAACGGATGCCAGCACACCGTAGTCCGTGTACCTCGCCGCAGGGCCTGCCACAACGGCGCGGAATGGCGCGCCATTGTAAACGTCCTTTAACTCCTCTCCCAAGAAATCAGAGAGGGCAAAAACACCATCATGGATGAGATCCTCGGCGTCTGACAGCTCAAAGATCTGCATGGTGGTGCCTGCCTTATCACCTATGACTGCCACGACGGCAGGGATCGGAGAGCGACCCACAATGGTAACACCACGATCTCCTGTGAGTGCTATGTAGTGTCCTAGGCCACCAGCAGAGGAAACGAAGAATCCGCCAGTCATGGGGGAGCGGAAGGACACCACGCCGCGATTACCGCCTTGTATATCTGGATGAGCAAAGGGTCCAGCGGAGAAAACGAGGGCATTTTTTGGGTCATACACGTCCCTGGAATACGTCTCGTACTCAGCAGAATGGATCTTTATACCCGCATCCACGGCGCCCGAGCTCGGGAGGCGGAGTTCCTTCATTCTCTGCTTCTCCAGATCTATGACGATCATGCTAAAACAAAGCGCCGCCGATTTAAATACTTGATCCCTTGTTTGTAGGTGTGCAAGGTTTCCCAACTGGCCAAGGAGGTTAGAGAACGCACGGGGCTGTTTCCCACGCTCGTGTTTGGATCAGCCATTCATGGAGCGGGAAGAACATTTCTTGCGAACCTCATGGCGAAGGAATTTGATTCTGCGGGATACCCTGTGGAGCGCATAAGCGTTGGCTCAATCTTCAGAGAGATCGCCACAAGGGAAGGGCTAAGCGTGGACGAGTTCGCAGCGCTGGAGGCGAAGGATCCGGAGCGCTTCTACGCGCTGAATCAGGAGATTGACGAGGAGGTGCATCGTAGAGCAGAAGAAAGATCAGAGGACACAGTTGTCGTTGTGGACTCAAACCTCGCAGCGTACCACTTGGACACGGATAACGTGTACGCGTTCCTCGTTCATGCAGATCCTAAAATCATAGCGAAAAGGGTGTTGGAGCATCCGAGGAAAGGCGACCAAGGATATGGTTCGGAGAAAGAAGCACTGAACGCATTGGTCGATCGAACCCGCGCAGACATCGTGGCGTACGAGCGCATGAGCGCCATCGCACGGGGTAACTTCTGGAAACTCGTGTACCGAATCGCAGCGGAGGATATGCGAAAAAATCTGGACGCCACTCTACACGGAGAGGTGCCGAAGAGCCCGTTCTACCACGCAAGCATAGACAATAGTGGGAATGCGAAGCAAACGAGAAACAACTGGTGCAATGCGGTGGACAAAATCGTCAGTCTCCTCGAATAACTGTGCCCACGGGTTTCCCCTTAATTGCAGCGCTCATATGGCCCTTTTCCGCCGAAGTTATCACTACTGACTCGAGCCAGGGAGATGTTCGAACCAGAGCGAGCGTTGTTTCCACCTTTGAGAGCATACCACCGGTAACGTCTATGCCGTGGCTGCCACCAAGGGATTTACGGATATTAGGAAAGTTTTCTGGCGTGATTTCGGGTATTCTCTCTGCGTTGGGATCCTTCAAAGGATCTGTCGTGTAAACGCCGTCCACGCTGGTGATCAGCACTATTCGTCTCGGTTTCAACGACGAGTTCAGCGTGAAGAAAACGCGTTCCGTGGAGAATATGGTTCCACCACGCTTTGCATCTGGAACCGCATCCCCGTACGTGACTGGAAGGTAGCCAGCGCGCAAG
>JALTCQ010000125.1 GCA_027074515.1 Microcaldota archaeon
AGGCCTTCAAGCTGGGCCGTGACGTCAAGGAAATGGCCTACGAGAACCACGAGCGCATAAAGAGAGCCATAGAAGCAATGGAAATCAGTACGGACTTCTGGGGCTGGACCGACTCAGAGGAAAACAAGGAAACGACCTACGAGATCTTCTGGGACCTCTGGAACAACGGCTACATCAAGGAAGAAGAGATCGTCATGCCAAAGTGTAATGACTGCGGCCACTGGCTCGCAGACCGCTGGATAGAGGGCACCTGCCCGTACTGCGGCGGACACGCGAGGGGAGACCAGTGTGACGACTGTGGGGCCATTCTCGACCCGACCCAGCTCATAAACCCCCACTGCGTGTATTGCGGAAGCACCAACATCAGCTTTGAACGAACGAAGCAGCTGGTATTTGACCTTCCAGCGCTCGCGGAGGATCTGAAGAAGTTCTACGAGGAAAGAAAGGACAAGTGGCCTGAGAACGCCAAGAAGACCACAGAGCACTATCTGTACAGAGAAGGGCTGAAACCAAGGTCCATCTCCCGCTTCCTGAACTTCGGCTTCCCCATTCCGCTGAAAGGGTACGAGGGACAAGTGTTCTACGTCTGGTTCGACGCGCCCATTGGCTACATCGGCATTACGAAACAGTGGGCGAAGAACGTGGCAAAGGACCCCGATGCGTGGAAGGAATGGTGGTTTGGAGAAGATACTGTCCTCGTCCACTACATTGGCAAGGATAACATCTTCTTCCACACGCTCTTCTGGCCGGCCATGCTTATAGGAACGAAAAAGGGGTGGGTGCTGCCTAAGATCGTCGCATCCGCTGAGTTCCTAACTGCAAAGGGCGTGAAATTCTCCAAGTCCAGGGGAGTCGGCCTGAACATAGAGAACGCATTAGAACTTCTGCCTGCAGACTACTGGAGATACGTACTGGCGGCCCTATTCCCTGCAAGGAAGGACACGGAGTTCTCATGGGATGCATTGCAGGAGAAGGTGAACAAGGAGCTCGTAGAGACCATAGCGAACTTTGTGCACAGGACGTTAACGCTGGCGCACCGCTACTTCGACGAGGACATCGGAACGCCAGAGCTAAGCGAGGAAGAGAAAGAGTGGCTGGAGAAGCTGGACAAGCTAGTAGACGAAGCAGAAAAGCACTACTGGAAATGGCTTGGCTTCCAGGAAGTGGTTAAAACTGCCCTGCGCATCGCATCCGAGGGCAATGCCTGGCTAAACTACAGAGAACCCTGGAGAGAGCACAAGGAGGATTCGGGGAAAGCAAGGAAGACGCTCTACGTGGCGCTCCACTACGTCAAGGCGTTGGCCGTCGTTCTTGCTCCAATCACGCCGGCATATTCGTCCAAGGTCCTCTCCTGGCTCGGCGAGGAGGAGTACTCCTGGAACACGGCAAAGGAACGCGGAATCAAGAAGATTCGCAAGCCAGAAATCATCTTCCGCAAGATTTCAGACGAGCAGCTAGAAGAGTGGAAGAAACGCTTCGCCGCCAAGATGAAGGAGAAGATCACAATAAAATTCGACGAGTTTGCAAGGGTAGGGCTGATGACTGGAACGATCCGCCATGTACAAGAAATCTCCAACGACTCAAAGCGCTGGCTCCTCGTCATTGAAGGACCTGATGGAAAGAACTACAGAGCAGCACCAGAGACAAAGGAGCACTACACTACGGACCAGCTGAAGGGCAAGGTGGTACTCTTCTTCCCGATAGAAAAGGAAATAATCAGCGGAGTCGAAGTGGACGCCTACGTGCCAACGGCTGACGGCTCGGTCATAACGAACGACAAGGGATTGATGGGGAAGGTGCTGTGAGAGATACAGACAACGTTAATCAATATATATTTCCTCACAGCTATTACCAGCGTGCACGTGGTGCCGACAGAAGAGTTCAAACGAAAAGTCAAGCGGCTGAAAAGGGATCATAAAGAGCTCATTCTAAAGGACGTACGGAAGCTGAGGACTCAGAAAATGAACGCAATAAAGATCCTGAGAGTCGTCGGGCCTTACGTGCTCGGTGAGATAAAGCACAAGAAGCCGCCATACCGCCTCTACGTTGTCGTAGACCAAGAGGAAGGCGTATGTGCAGTGGTGGAGTGGGCCCACAAGAAGGAACAGCAGGAGATCATAGATAAACTACAAAGAGATGCCGAAAGAATAATGAAGGAGCTCTTTGTATCATTCTGAATTGATAAGATCTTCTAAATACTTCTCAAATTCCTCGTCGGCAAGATATTTGTTTGGGTTCTGCTTGTAGTCCTCTATCGTCGCCACGCCCTTCGCCATAAGTATTGAATAATAAAGGGACTCCGCTATACTCTTTGACATCTGCTCGGTAAGCGCTTTGATGAATCGCTCCTCGCGAGGAAGGAGTTTTTCACTTTCCATAAAGAACACCCTTCAAACTAGAAAGATGTGGACGTATATAAATTATATACCCGCTGATTTCTGAACCTGTTCTACACGCAGTAGTAGTGGAAACCCGCCAGAACGTGGACAAACCGCTCGATCACCACCAACGACAAGGGGCTGGCAGGAAGGGTGCGGTAGAGTTCATAGAGGAAGAGGGAACGAGAATCTACTACGTGCCGGCGTGGTTCTTGTGATCACAAACCCCTCTCCAGCACCGCCCACACTCTTTTCTTCATATAAGCCAACCCGCACCCAAAGAGGAAGGCGCTATAACTATGGAAACGCCCGATACTATCGTGCGAAGAATCGTGGCATTTAATCCAGGCACTTAGCGCAAGCACGAAAAAAAAATTGTGCGGGAGTTCACGCGTGCCTTTTCTCAGCGATAAGACGGCTTAGATACTCCTTCGCGTCGTTTCCTGACAAATACTTCTGCGGATTTCGTTTATAGTCCTCTATTGTGTCAATGTCCATGGCAAGGAGCACAGAGTGGTATATGGCCTCTGCGGCGGAGTTTGCTATTTCCTTCGCGAGCTTATCGGTAAGGATAGAAATACTGGCGGATACCATGGTACTCACCGGTTACGAATTACTATGGCAAGAGGCATATGAAGTGCTCCGACATTTTCGGTTATCCAAAAATCTAATGTCCGAACACCGTCCACATCATCTCAACTGCAAGCTTTTAATATGATAACACCATTATCATAATATGATTATTATAACAAGACATGAGCTTGATGAAGTGCTGAAAGGAAAACGCGTGCTGCTCTTCGGAAGAAGAAAGACAGGTAAAACATTCTACACGCGCTATAGAAAGAAGGACTGGGACTATTACATATTCACACGCGGGGGCAACGTCCTGGAGTGGAGCACTAAAGAGATACTGGACTTGAGAACGTTCATGCGCACGGTCGGCCACATGGACAAAGTAATCATAGATGAGTTCCACAGGGCACCGGACGAGTTCTTTGCCTTTATACAGGCAGGAGGTCTCCCGGAAAACGCCGTCCTGATAACGTCTACTCTACACCACTACAAGCACGTGAGGGCCGTAAACTCACCTCTGCTCGGTATGTTCACCGAGTTTCGGGTAAACCTCGCGCACCCCTGCGACCTGCTCGCATACCCGTGGGGAGAAATGAGCAAAGAACTTGCGGAGCGCCTGTTCTTCTACCAAGAGCCGACGCAGATAGGAAAGGAGATCAAGGAGATCGTCCTGAACGCAAAATACTTTGTCCCTGCGCTGGTGGGGGAAATCCTTGAAGAGGAGGACAAAACACATTCGGAACGCATTGACGGAATCCTGGAAGCGGTGGCCGCGGGAAAGAACACCCTTACGGAGATCTCCGGCTACCTCTACTCCAAGGGAATCGTAGCCACGCAGTCCACATCTTCAATAACTCCCTATATGAAGATGCTCTTGGACGTGGGGCTGCTACAGCGCCGTCGGCTCTACGGAACCAAGAAACGCTCAGTATACACAATTCCGTCCCCGCTGATAGACCTGGCATACTACCTGAACGGAAAATACGGGTTCTACGACGTGGACATCCCTTGGGACTTCCTTAAGAAAGTAATTGAGAAGAAAATTGGCATCTACGCTGAGCAGTTCTTTGAACTAATGTTGTCGCGCATCTTCGGCCTCCAAACTGTCAAAATAATGAGCCCAGAGGTGGATATCGCCCTGGCAGAGTTCAACAGGGTAAAAATCACTGCCGAGGTCAAGTGGAGGAAGAGTATAAAGAGAAGTGAGGTGAGGGAGGCGG
The DNA here is from genome assembly GCA_027074515.1 of Microcaldota archaeon. Classification (GTDB taxonomy): domain Archaea; phylum Iainarchaeota; class Iainarchaeia; order JAADDC01; family JAADDC01; genus SZUA-1452. Next base: position 4,172 of record JALTCQ010000125.1, read on the forward strand.
AGGCAAAACTGGCACAGACGGGAGCGGAGAGACGTATCTTAATCGTGCCAGACGCGTCCGCAGTGCCAGAAACGGATCTGGAAGTATGGGATGTGGAACGGGTTGTGAAAGAAGTTCGGTGGGGCTGCTAAAAACTTGTTTCCAGCACCGCCCACACCTTTTCCTTCGTTATTGCTGGCAGTTTGATGTCTGGCTTCCCGATGCTTTCCTTTATCTCCCCAGGGATGGGCGGTGCGTGTTCTACTTTTAGGGGATATCGTTCTTGTACCCACTCGACAATCTGGTTCACCGTCGTTCCAACGCCCGAAGCCACGTTGAACGTTCCCTGCTCTTTGACTGAAAGGATCATTTCTGCCACATCACCAACGTATATGTAGTCCCTCACCTGCTCCCCATCACCAAAGATTCTGAACGGTCTTCCCGTTTTGATTGCCTGTATCAACGCTCCAAACAGCCCCTTCTCCTGGTTCTCACCATAGACGTTGAACAGCCGCATAACCGTCAGATCGTATCCGTATTCTTCGGAGAATTGGTGCAACAACTGTTCTTCGTAATACTTGGACAGGCCATAGGGGGACTTCGGCCGAATCGGGTGGTTCACGTCCACGGGAATGTACTCTGGTTCGCCGTAAATCGCCGCGGAAGAGGTAAAGACGATTCGCTTAACGTTCTCCAAGGCGCCCAACTGGGCAACGAACCACGTGCCCGCGAGGTTATTTCCGAAGTAATCGAACGGTTTCTCAAGAGATTCCCTGGCATCCACGAGGGCAGCAAGGTGAAGGATCGTAACGTCCTCTCTCACGTTGGTAATTCGTTCTTTCAACGCTTCAAACGTTTCATTTTTGCTCAGATCCTGCCCGTTCTTCAGATCAACGGCGATAACGTCCGCTCCCCGCCCTTTCAGCTTCTTCAAGACGACAGAACCGATGAAGCCGTGGGAGCCGGTGAGGAGGTAGATCATGATACAAAGTGCAAAAAAAGAATAAAATAATCAGTCTGTAATTGTATCCGGAATTGCAACGTAATAG
>JALTCQ010000126.1 GCA_027074515.1 Microcaldota archaeon
CTCCGTGGACGGTGCAAGGATTCATGCGGGCGGCGAGGAGCTATTTGTGGAGCGGAAAAACGTTGCGTACGTTTTCGATCGATCAGCGCTTGATGGATACCTCTACGATTTGGCGGTTTCCTCTGGTGCAGACGTTCATCTCGGCACGGGCGTTTCTCAGCTTCCGGATACAGATGTGGTTGTCGGTGCGGACGGTTCTGGATCTTTCGTTCGGCGGTCTTGCTTCGGCTCGGCGGTGCGTACGATCCCAGGAACGATTGCGTACGTGCGGGGTGACTTTGACCGTTATGTGGACGTTTTTCTCGACCCAGGTCTTGCACCGGGTTTCTTCGCGTGGGTGATTCCTAGATCGGAGGACGAAGCGGAGATCGGACTTGCTGTTGACCCCAATTACGCCACCACGATTTTGCCGCGCCTCCGCGCCTTTGCCCATCGTCTGGGTTTTGATTCATTCGCACTGCGGGGCGTTCGGCCCATTGTCGTATCACCGCCGCTCCTTCGTGTCGTCCGCAGAAATTGCGCCCTCGTCGGTGATGCTGCTGCCCACGTGAAGGCCACAACGGGGGGAGGTATTTCTTACGGGCTTCTCGCTGCGGATCACCTTGCCGATGCCATTCTCCGCGGCGATCTTTGGCAGTATCAGCGATGGCATAGAACGTGGGCAGTCCCCCGCCTTCTTGTCCATTATCTGCTTCGTCGCTGGCTAAACGTTGTGGATTCGGGAAAGATAATAGGCATATTGCGCGAGAAGGGATTTGACAAGGAGCTTTCTCGGGCGGGAGATATGGATGATCCGTCATTTCTGCTTAACGCGAGGTATTTTGGTCTCATTTCCCAAATCGTCTCTCCCTTCTCCTATATTCCTCGTAAATGGCCTTAAAGTCCTCTTCTTGCAGCTCGGGCCAATACTTCGGGTAGAATATGAGCTCGGAGTATACTGCCTGGACGGGAAGGAATCCGCTCGTTCTCTGCTCTCCCGATGTGCGAAGGATGAAATCTGGCGGGGGGACATCCGGAGCGTAAAGATTGGAATACACTACGTTTTCATCGATCTCTTCTACCTCCAGCTCGCCGGCGCAGACCTTCCTGGCAATGTTCCTTGCCATGTCTGCGATTTCTGCCAGGCCCGTGTATCCTATTGCCAGTATTACTTCAAACTCGTCGTTCTTTTTTGTTCGGTCTTCCACTTCTTTCATCAGGCTCTGTATGTCCTTTGGAAGGACGTTGCGCCGTCCTATGAATCGGATCCTTGCGTTGTATTTGTTTCCATCAAGGATCTCCCGCGCCTCTTTTCTGAACAGGTTGAATAGAAAGGATAGCTCTTGTTTTGATCTGCGCATCACGTTTTCGAGCGAGAGAGTGTATATGTACACGTGCCTCGTTTCGGTTTTTTCTTTCACGTATTTCAGGAAGCGCTGGATCGTTTCAACGCCCTTGAGGTACCCGTTCCTGAGGGACAGACCGTGGGCCCTCGCGTATCGTCTGTTACCATCGGGAATGACTCCTATTG
>JALTCQ010000127.1 GCA_027074515.1 Microcaldota archaeon
ATGTAGGCGTGCTGGCGGCATGGGGAATACTGGCCTACGTAATCGCGTTCATAGTGGGAGCGGCAACATACATCCTCCTCGCGCCTCTCGGAACCACGATAGCAGGAAGTGTAGCATCCACGGCGCTCCTGCTAACGTATGGAATAATCGGCGTGATTGCAGCCGGGGCTGTGGAAGATGGCCGTGCAACCATGGAGAGCATCTGGAACAGGCTAAAAAGAAAATGGCTGGACGTCGGAATAGCAACCATATTCGCGTGGACGCCGTTCATCTTTGGGACGCTGGCGCTGCTGGCTGCGGTTCTCTATGCGAGTAGCAGTGGGGCCGAAACAGCAGCGGAAATCGGCCTAATACTTTTTATGGTGGGATGGTTGGCAACCGTGGGCACCGCGGTATCTCCGTACATCGCTGACGCAGAAGGCTGGATCGCAGGCATAGAGAAAACGTGGGCAGTGGTCAAGGATAGATACATAACGCTGCTGGGCCTGGCAATCCTTTTCGACGCAATATACATAACGTACCTGCTCACCCTCCCCACGGTCTGGGGCGGGATCCTTGCAGTGGTAGACGCAACTGCAATAATGCACCTACGAAACCTGGCATTCTACGAGGTTACACGTTCGGTATTGGCCCGCGAATGATGGGATCTATGTCCATCCCTTCCCGTTTATTCTTTAGAACAACGATTCTGGACGCCACGTGCTCATCCATATACTCGAAGCCGTCCAAGTGTTCCTCCAGCCCCTTCGCCCACTCTTTGATGTACTGGTGCGTCGGCATGTTTTCCTCCGTTAATCGCTGGCGGGAACGGCCGATGTACATGTATGCCTTGACCTCAACGAAGTGGGGGTTGAATCGGTTGATCAGCTTCACCCAGTCTTCGTAGCAGCAGTCGTTGTAGCCCTTGATTAGTGTGATCCTTGCTACTTTGCGAACGGGCGCATCGGAAAGGATGTCCAATGTCCTCAAGAAGCGCTGCCAGTAGTCCTTGTGGATCGGGTGGGAAACCTTGCGATATATCTCCTCGTTTGGAGCGGTGAAGGAGACGTAGAACTGCGTGGGCCAGATGTTCTGCTTTTTCATCCGCTCGATCTCCTCCGGAACCTGCCCGTTTGTCACAATGAAGATGCTCTTGATCCAGGGCCAGTTCTCGCGGAGGTATTGGATGCTCTCAGGGACGTACGGGTAGAGGAGTGGTTCACCCATGAGGGAAAAGGTCACGTGATTGGGCAAAAGAGCCTCTTCGTACATCTTCGGATCCACCTTTGGGTTTCCGCCGAAGCCAGAAAGGAGCTTTGCCCGCAGTTCGCGAAGCTTCTCCAAAGTAACTTCTGGTGGATCAAGTTCGCCCCCCGGCAGCATGTCTGAACCGGGCATGAAGTCCTCGTTGGCTCGCCAGCAGTAAATGCACCTATTTGTGCACCACGCAACCGCCTGGCTTATCTGCATGCAGCGGTGCGTGTCAATACCGTAGAACTTGTTCTTGTAGCAGAACTCGCCCTCAGTGAGCGCCTTCTTGGTCCAAGTGCATATTTCCACGCCGGAATGGTTGTAGATTCTGTAACCTGCGTCTTCGAGGGCTTTTTTGATATCTTCACGAACCTGAAGTACCATGGATCAATCAGGATACAACGTTGTTAAAGCGTTTAGCAGAAACTCCTTGGAGCGTTCTATCCGTTTCTCTATTTTCTCGTCGAAGGGGTAACGTACCCTTCCGTTGAGGATCACGTGGGTCACGAGATCGGAATGACCGTTGAACACGAGGTTCGCCAAGACGTTTTTCCTTGTTGCTGGGAAGAAGCGCAGACCAGAGACGTCCACAAGCATCCAGCCGGGCCCTCTCGCCGCGGAAAGCACCTCGGAAACGGGGGCCACAGTGGCGTCCCAGTAGCGGTCCTTAGCGGCCAGGGCAGCCATGCGCATCTCCATGAACATGTCCTGTGTGTTGTTGCTCACCTGGGAGTCAGTCCCGAGGAGTATGCGTATCTTCCGCTCCTGCGCTTCACGCCAAGGGAAGAAACCATGTGTGGCAAGCTTCGCGTTGGATACAGGGCAGTGGACAAGAGCAGCGCCCTTTCTTGCGATTAAATCCAGCTCGCCCTTGGTAAGCCAGCCGCCATGCACAAGAGTAGTTTTTTCGTCGAGAGGCACGTGCTTATCCACGTATTCGGCAGGGTAAAGGCCATATTTCCTCTTTATGTCCACAACTTCTTCCCTGGTCTCGGAAACGTGAATCTGGTGGGGAACATTATATTTTTCCTTCAGTTCAGCAACGGTTTCCAAGGTTTCCGGTGAACAGGTGTAGGGCGCGTGGGAGAATATTGTAGGGATAACGTGATCCCACGATTCCTTGAAGAAGCGCTCTGCGGAGGAGACGCGGTCCCCCATCTTGTGATCATCAACGAAGACAGGACCCACATAGTATGGTAGTTCAAATTCTTCAACGGCGCGGGCCGTCTCCTCGTAGAAGAAGTACATGGAGATGGCGGAGGTCACTCCACCGCGCATGTTTTCAGCTATGGACACAACAGAGGCATGATAGACTATTTCCGGTGTCAGTTTCTCCTCCACTCGCCAGACGCCCGCCAGCCAGTCGTGGAAGTATTGGTCTTCATGGTTCCCGCGCATGATAATCATGGGCAGATGAGTATGTGCGTTGAAGAAGGCGGGCATGAGAATCTTTCCCGAACCGTCGATCACAATATCCGTTTTATCCGTTTCAAGGGTTACGTTGTCTTCTTCGTCGATAAGGACGCCCACGTTTTCGCGAATCTTTGTTCCATCGTAGAAGAACCGCACATTCTTAACCAGAATCAAGGATATCCACCCCCTCGATTACGAAACGCGTTCCTTCGACCCTTCCAGAGACGTCCAGCGCGTATAAAGGGGTTTTCACGACAAATGTCTCGTACTCCCCTCCTTCTCCAGCGGGATTGAAGGAATGCGCCTCCGCAAGGGTGATAAGTTCGTTCAGGTTCTCCTTCGTCACCCTCTTTCCTAGCCAGCTTGTGTCAAGCCCCTCGGCAGCCACCCGCGTGATGATGAACTCAAAACCGTCGCGAACAAGACGCTTCAAGTACGCCCTAGGATCTAAATGCCAAAGGGGAGTGTGAACACGCAGCCCCAGATCCCTTGCCACGTAGTTGAAACGGGTTCGTTGATACTCCGACGCAAGGGCGCCAAGGATCACCCATTTTACGCAGTATTTATCCATTGCATCCTCCAGCAAGGATTTGAGCGCTTCAAGTTCTGCCCTTTCCCCAACATCCGACATGAAGACTATCCACGGAATCCCGAGGGCAGATGCATGTTCCTTTGCAAAAGGGGTGTTCTCATACTGCAGAATCCAAGAATCGGGACGGGGAACAACAGTAGCAGCAACTCTAACGTCGAATCCCTGCCAGATGGCGAGGTGCGTGGCGTATACCGAATCTTTCCCACCAGAGATAAGAGCAACGGCAGGTCGCACGAAACAAAATGGACAAAAGGTTTAATTAGATGAAATGCGTGGTATGGTCGTGGAAGAGAAGGCGGTGCGCTGGTTGAAGAAGCGAGGGATTAATCCCCACCTGGCAAGGGGGGGCATACGAGAGGTTAACGCGCTGAACGCCCTAGAGTTTGGCAACGTGGCGTTTGATCCACAAACAGGGGAAATCAGCGTACCAAAAACCAGAAGTCTCGCGAACATTATGAAAAGGGGGATTGACGAGCACGAGCTGTTTCACCGCGGCGACTTTCTGGAGAAGTTTGGCCCCACGAGAAAGACGAGAAAAACAGTTCGGGAAAAATGGGAGGACGTACGAAAAATGCTGGCGGAGATGGAAAAGTATGAACGGTACATTGACGAAGACCATCCGCTGCGCATTGCCCGCGACATGCTGATAAGCCAAGGGTACGACCCATTGGAAAGCATGCTCGCCCTGTGGAGGAAGAGTCCCGAACAGTTCAAGCGAATACTAAAACTGGCAACGGCAGCCCACATTATGGAAAAACGCGGCCAAGCATCTGAGAAGACGAGAAGAATGAAAAGATTTGCCCAGAAGTTCTTCTCGGGCAGTCCGAAAAAGGCGTCAAGGGTGCAGACCATCTATCACATAAGCACAGAAATCCCCGCATACATGATAACAGCGATGATTGAAGGAAAGAGGCCAGAAAAGGGCATCGCCATCGCAAGAGCAAAGCTTGCAAGCGAAAAGTACTTTGGAGGAACGACAGAGGAGACATCGGCAAAGAAGATGGCGAGCACGTACCTGCGCATAGCAAAGATGCTGAGGAGCAAGGGGCTGAACGATGAGCAGATAGCAAGGGGGATTATCGCGCTACACAAGAACGTATACTCGCCAGAATATGCAGAGATGCTGGCAGACAACCGAAAAATGATCAAAACTGCGGCAGAGGCAGTGAAACTGGGGCTTTTCAAAGCGGAGGAGATCAGAACAGCACTGGCAGCACAGGCGCTAGGCAGATGGGCCCACAGGTAATGAGAAAGCATCAAGCATTATTAACCCGCGCCCGTATTCATACCGTGGAGCGCTGGTGGGCAGAGAACGTTAGGACTGTGGAGATAGCACTGAAAACAGACGCGGAAACGGGCTTGTCGTCGGAAGAGGCAAGAACGCGGCTGGAAAAATACGGAAAGAATGAAATAGAAGAACAAAAGAAAGATTCGCCGCTGAAGATCTTTCTCCGACAGTTTCAAGACCCTTTGGTATATATTCTACTCGCCGCGGCAGCCCTGAGTGCGTTGCTTGGAGATACGATAGATTTTTTCCTAATAAGCATAATTTTGGTGTTTAACGGTGTACTCGGCTTTATCCAGGAATACAAGGCAGAAAAGGCCCTGGAAGCGCTGAAACAGATGACAACACCAAGAGCAAAGGTCATCCGGAACGGCAGGATCTCTGAAATTCCCGCAACGGAGCTCGTGCCAGGGGACGTTGTCGTTCTTGAAGAGGGCGACGTTGTGCCGGCGGATATACGGCTTTTCGAGGCAAATGGCCTGACCGTGGACGAATCCCTGCTAACGGGGGAGTCAGTACCCGTGGTAAATCTGACAGACACGCTATCGGAGAACACGCCCCTTGCAGACAGAAAGAACATGGCGTATGCAGGGACCCTCGCCGTCAGGGGCCATGGGAAGGGCATCGTAGTGGCCACGGGAATGGAAACGGAGATGGGCAAGATCGCAAAGCACGTGTCGGAATCTAGAGAGAAGAAAACGCACTTGGAGGAGGAATTGGAGAAACTGGGAACATTCATCACAAGAGCGGTTCTGGGCATTGTCATCGTGATAGCAGCGGTGCTGATAGCATACAATCCGAGCGTCCAGGGTATCCTGAACGCCCTGCTCACATCCGTATCCCTCGCCGTGGCCGCAGTTCCCGAAGGACTCCCAGCAGTGGTCACAATAACCCTCGCGCTTGGCGTCCGCCAGATGGCCAAGAGAAACGCCATTGTTCGCCGTCTCAAGAGCGTGGAAACGCTGGGAAGCGTGGATGTCATATGCACGGACAAAACAGGAACGCTAACGCACAACAAGATGAAGGTAGTGGCGACTTACGGTAACGAAGAGAAAATGGCAGAGATTGGATACTTCTGCCACAGCCTGGACGAGAACGGCCACGGAGACCCGACGGAAGAGGCGATATTCCAATGGGCGAAGAACGTGGGGTCTTTCGACGGGAAAAAGATCAACGAGCTGCCCTTCGATTCGAAGAGGAAACGAATGACAGTGATCGTGGAAAGGGATGGAAAACACTACGCGTATATGAAGGGGGCTCCAGAAATCGTCCTATCATTATGTTCTCTCGGCCCAAGCGAGCGTAAAAAACTTGCAAAAATTGCGGAGGACATGGCAGCACGCGGTCTAAGAGTCCTGGCAATGGCGTGGAAGAAGCAAAAGGGGGGAGATCCCGAGGACGGACTAACGTTCGCCGGGTTCGTGGGCCTTCTTGACCCGCCGAGAGAAGACGCCATAACTGCGATGAAAACGGCGATGAAAGCAGGCATCCGCGTGATTATGATAACGGGAGATCACGCAAGGACCGCAGAAGCCATAGCGCGACAGATGGGGTTGGACGGAAGAATAATAACGGGCGAAGATCTGGAAAGAATGAGCGACGAAGAGTTGGAAGAGATCATAGAAGAGGTGGCGGTATTCGCGCGCGTTTCTCCCGATCACAAGCCAAGAATCGTAGAGGCGTTACAGAGAAAGGGCCACATCGTTGCAATGACTGGGGACGGGGTAAACGATGCAGTTGCGCTGAAGAGGGCGGACATAGGGGTGGCAATGGGCTCCGGGACTGAGGTGGCAAAGGAAGCGGCAGACATGATCCTCCTGGATGACTCCTTCGCCACGATAGTCGCGGCAATCGAAGAGGGAAGAAGAATATTCAACAACATAAAGTCCTTCGTTATATACCTGCTCTCCGCAAACATGGGGGAGGTCGTGGCTGTCTTCTTTGGATCCGTACTCGGCTACGTTGTGCTGAGGCCTGCCCAAATCCTCTGGATGAACCTGCTGACGGACGGACCACCCGCGTTGGCAATATCCGCGGACCCCGCACCGAAAGATATCATGAAACGCCCGCCGAGGAAACGGGGCGAGGGCGTGCTGACAGAAAGGGACAAGAAAGTGCGCATCCTTGGGTTCGGAGTAGTCCTCGGTCTTGGCATACTTGGAATGTTCTTGGTAAACGCGCACGACCTGGCATTGGCTCAAGGGGCCGCGCTCACCGGCTTCGTGCTACTTGAGCTTGTGCGCCTGGACGTAATACGCGAAGTACCCATCTGGAAGAACAAATACTTGCTTGCGACGGTTCTAGCAGTTGTTCTGCTTCAGTTAGCCGTCCTATACACTCCCCTGTCGGGAATGCTTGGCGTGAAGCCGCTAACGCTGGAAGACTGGGCAGAAATCGGCGGGTTCGCAGCAGCCATATACATCCTCGCAAGGGTTATGAATGTGTGAAGACATATTGTTAGTATGAGAGGGACCTCGCCCTGGCTCGTGGCGCTCATCGTCATATTCATCGGCTTCTCGTTCTTCATGGTGCTGGTAACTTACGGCGTGCTGGAAAAGAAGGCTGGACAGGTAGCAGCCCAGCACTGTGTGGAGCTCTGCCGCATCGCCCATAAGGAGGGCGTGAACCTCGCACCAGGCCCATGTCTTTCAGACCTGTACTCCGCAGGCTGGGACGTAAACGACTGGGTCTGCGACGTGGCACACCATCCGCGCAAACCAGTGGATAACTTGCCCAAAAACCAGTGCTCCGCGTTCAGAGAAGGAAAAGCCCACCACTTCGTAGAAGTGGACGAGAACTGCAACGTGATCCGCATCGTCTAAGTGCAAACACCCCAGAGCTCCCGATCGCCACCCATATCAACAACGTAGCAGCTGGAATCTGAGAATGGAGCGGACACCACGATAATCCCTGTTTGCCCAGGGGAAAGGTAGCGGGCAGTCCCACCAACAACGTGGGCAGAAACGGGCCTGTGGGGCACATCATTGACGTAAACGATCGCGGAGTTTAGATCGAAGTCTCCTGAAACAGCACGGACAACGATGTTAGTGTCTGATGCATCTCCGTACACCGAAGTGATCTGAAAGGCGTGTGAGGCAGCAGATACGGCGGCAGAGCCACCCTTACCAACGGCGGAAGTGGCAACGATTACCTGAGACTGGAGAACGTAAACGGCAAGGGCGACTGCAACAACAGCACCGATGAAGAGAACAAGGGCCTCAAAACTATTCACGGAACCACCACCGTACCGCTAACGTAACTTCCATACTCCGTATCAACCTTTACATCGTGAGAACCAGAGGGGTAGCCCTTGTGAACGTTAACATCAAGCACCTCGCCGGGAATGAGGGTGTAGTCCGTGTTCTCATCCGTACAAGTGACAAGGGCGGAGTTGCAGGGTCCAACAAGAATATTATCAACGTAAACATTCATTTTATTCACGTCGAGGTTCGTCTTACCCACGTTCTTCACGTAGAACCAGAGGTTGTTTGCATCGCCGCTGCCCGTTACGAAACTGAGTATAGAAAGCGTTTGGAGTGTGGATGTGCGCGTCTTGATCTGCATTGCGTTCTGGTACTGCTTGAGCATGTAACCCATGGCGGAAACGGCAACGGACACGGCGAGGACTGCACCGATGAACAGAATGAGCGTCGTCATGGTGTTCGTGTATCCGCGCCGCATCCATACCATTACGCAGTCCCCCTTTATATCATCAACCCACGTGGAGCACGCGGGGGTTGGATGGGCTGAACTCTTCACCCGTGCTCGCGTCGTGGGTGTAGTCGTTCAGATCGCTCAGATCCTTTGCCCAGCCATAATACTCGTAGGTCCCAGAGGAGAGGGCGGGCGTGTTGAAGTCCAGGTAAGTCTTGCCTGAATCAGACCAGACACCGGCGTGGGAGTCGTACCAAATCTCATCGGCTGAGCGAGCGTAAGAATATATCGAAACGTCATCTACAAGGCCGTGGAACATCCAGTCAGACCAGAGGGTGCCAATCACCACGGGAAACGTGCTGGAATCTATCTGGCCGGAACAAGAGGTGGTGGAATCCAACTTGCCGTCCACGTAGATCTTAACGGTGCCAGATGCGGAGTCGTAGGTCGCAGCAACGTGGTGCCAGGTGTTGTCATCCACTGCCGTGTTGCTATACGCCCAGCAAGCCCAGTTTCCGCCAGAGTGATAGTTGAAGTAGATCTTGCCGGAAGACGTCCCGAGAAGATACGCGTTATCCTTGCCCACGAAGATCTGATCGCCAGAGTATGGCGTTTTTATCCACGCCTCTATCGTTATCCCTGTGGACGGGTTGAGAGAAGAGGAATCTGGGATCGTGACGTTTCCATCCGCCCAGAAGGAGAGGGCGCCGCCGTAACGACCGGAGGAAACGAAGTGTGCAAGGTTGTACTCCGCTCCAACGTTGTATTCAACGTCCCCGGGAAGGTAACCAGTGACGTAGGCCACGCCCACGTGGTCTGGCGAGAAATACACCTTGCCGTGATAAAGTGCGTTCACATCATCTGCGGAAAGCGCGCGGGAGAAGTAAATAACCTCGTCCAGATACCCGTTGAACTCATAGCTAGTGCTGGTGCTGTAAAAACGTCCTATCACGAAGGGGGAGTCCGTGAACTGGACCAGAGCGTTGCCAGTGGCAGAAAGGCTCCCGTTGTAGAACAGCTGGGCCTCCTCGCTGGATCTATGGTATACGAGAGCGCCGAACTGCCACTGATCGAGGCTAACTGACCCGTCAAAGACGTACTTGTAATCCCCGTGGTTTGATGAGTTATTGTCCGATAGCAGCGTGGAGAAACGGCCAGAGTACAGAATGAAGTTCCAACCACCAGTGTTGCTCGAATACACGGAGTACTCCTTCGTAACCATGCCAATGTAAGTGCTTGAGAGGTCTTCCGGGCGGAACCACGCCACAACGGAGAAATCTCCGCTTGGATCGAGAATGGACGAATCTGGGACGGATATGTAAGCGTTGGACGTCCCGTCAAAGAAGGCACCGCCGCCCACGTACCCAGATGCCGCGGAAACTCCAGACTGGACAGAACCGTTCAGCCCGTGTCCGCTGTAGTCCTTGCCAAGGTCCGACGGGTCGTCGAACAGCCAGGCCCCAATCACGTCGGGTATCACGTCCAGGAACACGTTGTCCGCATTGCTCTCGCTCGTGGCGCTCGGGTTCCCGTAATACATGCGGATAGTGGTGCCAGAGGCGGGAAGATCCGGTATCAGCACCCAGACGCGGGCAGTATTGGAAGAAGAATCCCAGTAATCTATCCAGTAATTCAGCTCCGTGGTGCCATCGTAGAAGCGGAGGTCAGAACCATCAGGATTGGCGTGAGAAAAATCAAAATTGTCGGAATTGAGATCAATGGCCAGCTGAACGTTGTATAGCTCAGTACCAGACGGGTTGGAGACGTTTATATCGCGATAGTATGCCCAGCAGGAGCCGTAGAACGTCCCATTGTTCTCATAGCTGGAATAATCACGAACTTTCGGCGGTAACGGGCTGGAGCAGTATTCCTCACCGGCAGCAGACACGTTGTTGAAAGCCATGGCCAGAACAAGGCCGGAATCGTTCAGATCGCGAAGGGAAGTGTCCCCCGTATAGTATGGCTGATAGTTCAGATCCAACCCATTCCAATCGGCGTCCAAGCGCACAACGGACGAAGAATCGGCGTGAATGCGCACCTCCACGGAATTGCCAGCGCCAACAGATGCGCCGTTGTCGGGGGTGGGGGGATCGTCGAAGAAGAGCCAAGCGTAGGAACAGGAAACGTCGTAGGACGCAAAGGTGCCAGGACCCACGGAAACGGAAAGGACAGAGGGGCAGCTATTCCAAGACGCGTTCACGTCGAAATACTCGCCAGGCTGGACGTAACCGTCGTTGGAGGCGTCAGAACAGTTCACATCAGTACCACAGCGCCCGGCAAAAATATGGGACACGTATAGGGTCACGGAATTGAGATCGAATCCAACAGAGCCCGTGTTGCGCACGTGAACGCGAAGAACGTGGTGCAATTGATCCCACTGTGCCGAAACAACATCAAGAGAAAGCATTCTCTGTTCTTGGAAAAGCTGTGCCCGGAACTGCTGAGCCTTCGCCGTCTGGGAGTAGGAACTCAGAAAGACTGAACCGAAGTATGCGCCAACCGCAAACAGGAGAACGAACATGATGAGGCCCACGACGAGCCCAGCATACCCTCGCACGAAAGAAGATGGACGAGCGTGAATAAAAAGGTGGAAGACGTTCTGTTACCATGGGCTGGAGGGAAATTGCGGAGAACGTGTTGGTGCTACGCGGGTCGCCAAACACGGGGCTCATAGCTACGAACGGAATCGCCTTCGTCGTCGATCCAGGCTACGGAGAGGGGCGAGCGAAGAGCATACACAAAAAGATCGAATCCCTCAGGCTTGCACGACGCTTCGCAATGCTAACCCACGGACACGTGGACCATATAGCCGAATGCAAGGGTTTTGAGCGCGTCTTCGCCCACCGCTGGTGCGTCGGGCTGGCGGAGAGCGCAACGCTGCGCAACGTATGCGAGTTCGGCGTGAACACGACGAAGGGTTTCACATTCATCACCGGTGACTCGGTACCCATAACAGACGAAATTTGGTGGGGCGACGAGATTCTTGGAGTCGAAGCGTTGGATGCCCATGGACACACGCCGGGCCACACGGCGTATATGTATGGAAATGTGATCTTCGCCGGCGACGCAGTTTTCGGGGATAAACTGTTAAATAAGGTAAAGATTCTCTACCACACGGACGTTCCCACGGCGGAAGAGACGCTGAAAAGGCTGAAGGAGCAGATAAAGGGTGATACAATATTCGTTCCCGGTCACGGGCCCATCGTAGAGGGGAAAAGAGCAAGGGAGCTCATAGAAAAGAACGTAGAGGCGATTGAGCAGGTAAAGAAAGACCTGTGGGAAATTATAAAGGATGGGGGAACGTTGGAAGAAATAACGGTGCGATTAATGGAGTTTTACGGGCTGAAAATAGAGCCAGAGTTCGTTCTGCTGGATATGGTCCCCATACGTTCAATACTCTCTAAGTGGCTGGAAGAAGGGAAAGTAAAAGTAGAAGCAACGGAGATGGGGATCCTGTGGTCAGCCAAGTAGCCCCTTCACCGCGTCGCCGATGAGCTCCCTGAACTTCAGGGCGAGCTTAGGCCGTTCCTTCAGCGCACGCATGGCTATGGATTTGATTCTGTCCACATCGCCACGGGCAAAGGCAAGTATGTCCTCATCGCTGAGGATCTCTGCAAAGTAGTTGAAGTCGTCGTCATCAAGTCTTTCAAACGCATAGCGGAGCTTCAGGGCGTTCTCCAGCTCGTGGCCACGGATCTCCCACCAGCGCTTGTTATACTCGTCAAGCACTGAGTCGCTGAAGTCATTGAGTTCGAAGGCCTTTGCAGCAACCTCGGCAGCGATGCCCGCAGCCTCCATAGCAAGGAACATGCCGCCACCGTGGAGCGGATGGACCTGATGCGCCGCGTCGCCAATGACTATAAGGCCGTCCTTGGTCATCTTCTCCAAGAATCCGCCCACGGGAATTCCACCGCCGCGGACCTCGATGATGGATGCCCTGGAAAAGCCGTACTCCTTGTCGTGCTCTTGGATCCATTTGTCCAGATAGTACTTTGCCGTTTTCTCGTCCCTTGCGTCGATGCCAATCCCAACGTTGGCAGTGTCCTCGTCCTTGGGGAAGATCCAGATGTAACCGCGTGGTGCCTCGCTCTTGGAGAAGAAGAGGTGTATGGCATCCGCCTCTTGATGGATACCAGTCATAACGTACTCGAAGCCGGAATCCACGTGGTAGGCGGGCTGAAAGGTGTTCAGACCAGCAGCCCTAGCGATCATGGACTCAAAACCGTCCGCAGCAACGACCAGGGGGGCGTAGAACTCACGCTCCTCGCCGAGGAACTTTGCACGAACACCCGCAACCTTGTTTCCATCCATAATGACGTTGTAGACATCGTGGCGCGCGAGAACCTTTGCACCATTGCGAGTGGCCGCCTTGGCCATCTCCTTCTCCATCATGGTTCTCTCAACGACGTAACCATCGCCGGGAACGTGAACCCTTTTCCCATTGGGTGCGTAGAGATAAGCCCCGTGGACGAGATGTCCCTTCCACTTCTCAGAGTCGGGAAGACCGGAGTTCACGAGCATTTGAACGGCATCTATGCCCAAACCCTCTGCACAGCGCACGGGGGAACCGATCTCCTGCTTCTTGTCCAGAACCACGACCTTAAGGCCCTTCTTGGCAGCCTTCATGGCAAAGTAAAGGCCGCCGGGGCCGCCACCAACCACAACAACGTCCCAATCACTCCTCATGAGCACCACCATTCTTCGCTTCAATTATAACCTTCTGCAGCTTGAGGGCACCCACGGGACAGCCCTTCACGCAGATTCCACATCCGGTACACTTGTTTACATCGATCTCAATGCCCTTTTCAGTCAACCTCATGGCGCCAACTGGACAGACACCCACGCAGAGACCGCATTGAACGCACTTCTCCGAGTTCCAAACAGCAACCAACTTCTCCTGAGCCATGAAGGGAATTGCGTGGAAAACTTGATAAACCAGAAAGAACGTTATGGAATCGTGAGTGCGGAACTACCCAAAAAAGAAAGGAGAGATATGCAGCATCTGGCAAGGTTTGTGGAGCAAGAACGGAAAGAAGGGGATTTGGCAGCATATTGGCGAGCCACAAACCTGCTTCCCAATGCTATGCGAAGCGCAGGTGTGGAGAAGAGCGTCAGACGGGCAATGATAGAAGACGTGAAGCGAAACTTTTTGGGGCGCGAGGAAGAAGACGTAGAACCATACACAACGAAGGTCTGGAGCGCCCTGGAACGGTCTGGGGTAGGCCCACCCTACGCGGACAAGCTGGCAAAAATAGCAGTGGCAAAAACCATGGTGAAGCACGTCGGCGGGAAGGATGCTAAGGCAACGACATCCTTTTTCATAGAACAGGCAGCAAAATACACGCCCCTGGTGTACGATATACTTGCAAAAAGAGCCCACAGGGTAATAACCTCCGTGCTTGAGAACCCCACGGCGGCAAAGGCTGAATACATGCGGCACGAGTTGAAAAGAATCGTCTGGGAGCATGCCAAAATGACAGAAACGGACCCGTTCAGTACGACAGGAATACTCTACTACGAAATGCTCAAGAGGCCAGCAAGGTTTGCGCAGATGGCAAAAAAAGGCAACGAAGCGGTGGATGAATACGTAAAGCAAAGGAAGAGGAAACTGTACAGAGAGTACAGTGAAAAAATCATAAAACTGGCGGGGATAATGAACCAGCTGGACTCGGCCCTCTTTACGCTCAGATACGGGCTGCCACACATACCGAAAGGCACGTTCCAGACAAGGAGTATGGCGTACGTGAACAGCAAGGAGGAGGCAAGGAAGGTGAAAGAATTCACGAGCATGGCCAACGATATATACCTCATGGCCGTGCGGGACACGTTAAGAAGCCACGGGATGAGCATGGGTGACGTTCGGTTCAGATCCAAGGAAGATATCCTAAGGCGGCTGGAGGAGATGAAAGAGGAACTTGAAGAACTCTTCCCGCATCTCCGAAAGAAATTAAAAAAGAAGGAAACGAGTTGATACCGTGGCAGGTGTTTGCCTTCTCCAGGGCTGACGTTTTCTCTCCGAATTTTGTTAGCGTGAGCTGGAGGTGTTCGTGTTGAGCAAAGAAAAGATGCAGAGTATAGAGGAGAAATGGCAGAAGAGATGGGAAGAAGCAAGGATATTTGAGGCGGACGCGGACCCATCGCGGCCAAAGATCTTCGTCACGTTCCCGTATCCATACGTGAACGGAGACGGGCACCTTGGTCATTTATACTCTCAACTGCACACGGAGATCTACGCGAGATACAAGAGGATGAAGGGCTTTAACGTGCTCTTCCCCCAGGGCTTCCACGCAACGGGCCAGCCCATCGTAGCAGCAGCGCGCAGGATCCGAGAGGGGGATCCCAAGTACATAAAGATACTGAAGACATATGGCTTCTCCGATGAGGAAATTAAGGAGTTCGGAGACCCGAGGAAGTGGATCAAGACGTTCTCCGAGCGCTGGAAGAACGCGCTGCACAGAATGGGGTTCTCCATCGACTGGAGGAGGAGCTTCCACACCACTGAACTAAATCCGCCCTACGACAAGTTCGTGCGCTGGCAGTATAACAAGCTCCGCGAAAAGGGTTTCGTGGTGAAGGGAACGCACCCCGTGGTCTGGTGTCCAATAGAAAAAATACCCATAGGCGACCACGACAGGAAGGATGAGTACGCTGGGATCGGGCCCGAGGAGATCGTGGTCATAAAGTTCAAGATGGCTGATGGAACGGTCATTCCAACGGGCACATACAGGCCAGAGACCGTCTACGGCGTCACGAACATATGGATCAACCCGGATAACGAGTACGTCATTGCGGAGGTGGACGGGGAGCGCTGGATCATCTCAGAGTGGGGCGCAGAACATCTAAAGGAACAGCAGCACGACGTGAAGATCGTTAGCAAAATAAAGGGAGAAGAGCTTGTCGGGAAGGGCGTGAAGAACCCCGTAACGGGCAAGGAAGTGCCCATACTCCCCGCAAGCTTCGTGGATCCGGACGTGGCAACGGGCATCGTTATGAGCGTGCCGGCCCACGCCCCATACGACTGGATAGCCCTGGAAGACATCAAGAAAGACAAGGAAACGTTGGAAAAGTATGGTATCGCCGAGATCGTGGAAAAGATCGAGCCAATAAGTTTAATCGAGGTGGAGGGTTACTCCGAGTTCCCAGCACGCGACGCCGTGGAGAAGTACGGCGTGAAGAGTCAGAAAGATGTTGATGCCCTCGAGAAAGCAACGGACGAGATATACAAGAAGGAGTTCTACACGGGCAAGCTGAAGGAGATCTACGGCGAGTTCGCAGGCAGAACGGTGCAGGAAGTCAAGGAGGATATGATAAAGCGCTTCAAGGAAACGGGTGCCGCAATTACAATGTGGATCACACCCGTGCCAATCATCGACCGTGCGGGCCACAAGTGCTTGGTCAAGATCGTGGAGAACCAGTGGTTCCTCAAGTACTCCGACGAAAAGTGGAAGGAGATGGCACGGGAAACGCTGAAGACCACAAAGTTTGACCCCGAGCCGGACGCAAGGAAAGCGGTGGAACACACGATAGAGTGGTTGCACGACTGGGCGTGCACCCGTGACGTGAGGAGTTCCTTGGGAACGAAGCTGCCCTGGGACGATTCGCAGTATATCGAGTCGCTCTCCGACTCAACGATCTACATGGCATACTACACCATTGCACACTACCTGCAGAACGCCGAGAAGTGTGGAATAAACGTGGATGCATTGGACGACGCGTTCTTCGACTACGTATTCTACGGCAAGGGCGACCCCGAGGAGATAGCCAAGCGCGTGGGAACGACGAGGGACGTCATAGAATCCATGCGGCGCGAGTTCGAGTACTGGTACCCCGTGGACTTGAGGAGCACTGGAAAGGACCTGCTGCAGAACCACGTTACATTCTCCATCTTCCACCACGCTGCCATCTTCCCGGGCAAGCACATACGCCGGTGGACGGCCAACGGATGGGTCTTGCTGAACGGCCAGAAGATGAGCAAGAGCTCGGGGAACTTCATAACAATCATACAGGCACAGGAACGCTGGGGTGCAGACGCTACACGCTTCGCGGAGGCATATTCCGGCAACGTGACGTTAGAGGATGCGAACTTTGACACTACGATCGCGGACGCCATGCTGGAAGAGCTGCCAAGGTGGATGGAGTTCGTGAGGAAGTGGTACAACGTCGGCACATCGGAGTACAGGGATATCGACCGCTGGTTCGAGAGCAAGGTGAACAGGATCATCAAAGAGGTGGACAGGGAGTATGAGGCGCTGAACACGAGGAACATTGTGAACCTGGCGTGGTTCGAGTTCTGGCGCGTGGTCAAGTACTACCTGCGAAGAACCATGAACGTGCCCAACAAGAGGGTCTTCTCCAAGGCACTGGAGGACTGGGTAAAGATCATGGCACCAGTAACGCCGCACATAGCAGAGGAGATCTGGCACGAGGTCTTCGGAAAGGAGTCGTTTATATCCCTAGAGCGCTTCCCAGAGGCAGACGAGGAGAAGATAGATGAAAGAACGGAGAAAACGGAAGAGTACGTCCAGAGGGTCGTGGAAGACATCAGGGAGATCATGAAACTGGCAAGGGTGGAGAAGCCGAAACGCGTGGTCGTCATCCTGGCGGACGAGTGGAAGTACGACGCGTTCGGAAAGGTTCGAGAGATGCTGGAGAACGGCGAGAGAAATGTTGGAAAGCTAATGGAGGTAATCCCGCCAGAACACAGGAAGGAAGTGGCAAAGATCGTGACGTCCGCCGTGAAGAACCCTAAGAGAATCCCAGAAGTCATTGGGACGAAGGAAGAGGAGAAAAGGGCACTAGTCGAGGCCAAGACGTTCATTGAAGCAGAAGTCGGCGCAACAACAGAAATCGTGGAGCACTACGACCATCCCAAGGCAAAGAACGCCCTGCCATTCAAACCAGCGATTCTGGTGGAGTAATCCCCATTTTCTTTTTATTCTGAGAGCGTCCTGGAACGGGTACGCAGAGCATCGGATATGGGCGCCCAGCTCGCATTAGAGGGGCTACAGCGCGATATGGAGTCACATGTAGGGCTGGCAGCCGCCACGACCTTCGGAGCAATCGCGGTGCTGAGCAAGATCGCGGGACATCCCACGGCGGCAGAGGCGATGAAATACCTCGTGGCAGCGGGGCTAGGAGCATGGGCAAAGGACAAGGCGGTGGGACTGCACCTGCAGCGACAGGCCGAGAAGATGGTGTGTGGCGTGGCGCGGGACATAGTGGAAGAGATTCACGAAAACATGACGCCGGAGGAAAAAAAGAACGTTATACTGGCGGCACTGGCAATAGAAAAATCCGAAAGCCCGCTAAACAGGGCGCTTGGACGTGCTGTTCTCCACGCCATCGCATCGAAGCAAGTCGGGACGAGACGGTAATGTTATATTTGGGGAACACGTCATCTAATCGTGAGACTATTCAAACGTAGAATTCACACTGGCTGGGAGATGCCCGAGAAGGAAAGAGAGCTGCGGCCGCACATAAAGAAAATAGAAAAGGATGCCCGTTGGGAAGATCCGAACGAAGCAAGAGAAAGAATCATCGGATTGGCAACCCAGCTGCGCGCAGGGGAGAATGATGGGGACGAAAAGGAGTTTGACAAAAACCTACGAGCCACAACGGTCTCTGGAGCCATTGGTTTCGGGGGGTTCGCAGTGGCGGAAGCGCTGCAGAAGGCGGGCCACGACACGGCGGCGAGCGCGGCATTAAAGTTCGGGATCAGCGCGATAGCACCTTACGCATTTTTTGGGCTGAGGGCGTGGAAAACGGCCAACGATCTGAGAAAGATTGCGTACAGAAGAATATATCCACGCGCAAGAGAGCACGCGAAAAACCTTGAAGACCGAGAACTGAAGATGTGGGCGAGACATGCGGCCGCAGCAAGGAAAAGAACAACGGATCCGGAGTTAGAGGCATGGGCCACTGCGATCCTGCACGCCACGGTGGAGGAGATGCGAGAGAGGGGGATGATATGAACGCAAACGAGCTAGAAGATGCGGTAACGGAGCTGGAAGCCCTCGCCAAAAGGGTAGACGTGAAAACGGAACCAGGGCGGAACGAATTAGTTATGAGAGCGAGGAACCTTGCCGCAGCGCTCGTGGATCCCTACGTCCTCTTCCACACGAAGATCGTCGTTAAACTCGTCAAGAAGCGCGGTGGAGACAAAATTGACGAGGTGGCAGCGTGGTTACATGATATTG
>JALTCQ010000128.1 GCA_027074515.1 Microcaldota archaeon
TCGTCCCCGCTCGTGCACGGCTTTTCTCCGCTGAATCGCTTGCTCCACGCGGTGCGGTTCATGCCCTTGTAACCCGTATTGTGTGTGTTCCGCTGTCTCTTGCCACGTTGACCCCGACGATTTTATCTCCCTTATCCACCTTCTTTTCCTTCAACAGTTCTTCAACTATTTTCATGAATGTGGAAAATGCGGGAGGATCCTCCACGAGCCTCGTTTCGGTCCCATAGAGTATTTGCACCTTCCGTAGCAGGCGGGGGTTGTCCGACACAGCCAAGATTTTTGCTTTTGGTAGGAATCTGGATATCTTGCGTGGCGTGCGGCCCGTGCTCGTTGGCGTGATCACGTACTTCGCATTCATCTGTTCTACCAGCTTGATCGCGGAATATGCCACGGCATCGGCGTCTTCTTCCCACTCGACGTCTTCGAGCGGTGTTGCGTCGTCCTGGTTTGCCACAATTATGCGTGCGAGCGTCTTCACCACTTCCACGGGATACTTGCCCACGGCTGTTTCGTTGGATACCATGAGGGCGGATGCTCCGTCGTACACTGCGTTCGCGATGTCGGACACCTCTGCGCGCGTTGGGAACGGGTTTTCAATCATGCTTGTGAGCATCTGCGTGGCAACGACTGCGGGCTTGCCCACCTTCCTCGCAATGGATATTAGCTCTTTTTGGACGCGCGGCACTTCTTCTACGGGAATCTCTACTCCCAGGTCGCCTCTTGCAACCACTATTCCATCAGCGACCTTTGCGATTTCCTTTGCGTTTTCTACGCCCCTCTTTGACTCAATCTTTGCAAAGACCCATGCGTCTGATCCATGCTCTTCCAGGAACTTTTTTATGAGTGCGACGTCCCTTGGCGTGTTCACAAAGCTCGCAAAGAATATCTCTACGTCGTTCTTGATGCCCCAGAGAATATCCTTTCTGTCCTTTTCTGTGGGAACCGTGTAGTTTATGTCTGCTCCGGGGATGTTCACGCTCTTGTTGTTCTTTATAGTGCCTCCGACAGTTACCACTGTTTCCACGGCTCTTCCCGCAACGCTTTCCACTTCCAGCGCCACTGTGCCGTCGTCTATTAGTATTGTGTCTCCGGGAACTACAGCGTCGTGTATCTGTCTGGACACATCAAAATCCTTTCCAATCACCAGTTTTTGGCCTTCTTTCACGTCTATTGGTTCAGGGATCTTTGTTCTTATTGACGGCCCAGTGAGGTCCAGGATTATTGGCTTGTCCGGCGCGATATCGCGCCACAGATCTATCTTTGGCTGATGCTCATCATAGTCTCCGTGACTCATATTGATTCTCATCGCATCCATTCCTGCCTCTACCATTTTTTTCATCGTCTCTTTGTTTGCAGAAGCGGGCCCTATGGTTGCTATGACCTTTACTCGCTTTGGCATGTTTTCAGAATTGCCAGAAGTGGTTATAAGCGCCTTGCCACAGTGTTTTTAATCCTTTCTACGCTCTCCAGCCCATGAACTCATCCATATCGTGCCCTTTGATGCCCACATATACTATCGATCCGACGAGCACTGCCCACCACATCGGCCCGTACCAGAAATAGTATAACAAAACGTCTTCGGGCCGCACTTCCTTGAACCGTAGCTCCCCTCTCCAGTACCAAATCCATACGCCGAGTACTGCCAAGTTCAACAGTGCTACGATCGGGCTGCTGATCGCAAGAACCAGGTACAATGCAGCAGCAACTAGCGGTGCCACAGGGTTTAGCACTCCAAACACCGCCGCCAGCCAGTAACCCATTTTCGCGGCAAAGAGTCCTGGTGCGAGCATCTGGATGAGGAAAGGGAATATGAATGGAACCACTGTTATTGCCTGCGCTACCGTCTCCAATGGGTGCTTGGTATGGTATTCCTTGTTCATTGCGGCGGCCTGCATTTCCCCCACTGCCCACCTTGCTCGTTGTTTCCACCATTTCTTGTAGTCATTGGGTGCACCCGTTGTTACGTGAACCCCACGTGCCAAGACTGGTTTGAAGCCAGCAGCGTTTGCCCTTGTTCCGAAGTCTGAGTCCTCCGTTATGACGTGTCGGAATCCGCCGATCTTTTCCACCACTTCCCTCTTCGTTATTATGCAGGCCCCATTGACTCCAAAACCCACTCCGGTGAGCTCCTCTATGGCGATGGTTGCATTCACGCCCAGGTAATCGATCCTTGCGCCTCTCGCTATCCAGTTGTCGCCGTGTACGTGAATGATGCCTTGGCCTATGTCTCCTCTCTGCATTGCATCTTCTATACCAGCAATAAACCCGTCCCGCACTTCCACGTCGTTGTCAAGGAACACTAAAATATCTCCCTTCGCGTGCTCTATGGCCTCGTTTAGCCCGTTTACCTTGCCGATCCGCTTCTCGTGGTGAAGAAAAGTTAGCGGATACTGTTTCTGAAGCTTTTTTGCCGTGCCGATGTCCTCTCGCTTCCATTCGTCCGCGCTTATTATGAACTCAACGTCCTTGGATTCCGAGTATATCCTTTCTAAGTTGTCAAAAATCGTCCCCGGTTCCCTGTATGCTGCAAAGATCACGCTAACCTTCGGCACGATCTAATACGATCTTTCATTTTAAACGCTTTAGTTCTTTTTTCCTTGCTGCGCAGGTCCATTAGCCTCCTTTCGCGCCGGGGTGGCCGAGTGGTTAAGGCGTCGGACTCGAGATCCGATGGGGGAAGCCCCGCCTGGGTTCGAATCCCAGCCCCGGCGTGGCCGATACGCGGCCAGCGAGCCGCGGGTCTGGTCTCACGACCAGACGCACAATGGGGAGTAGGGCTGAGCGAACGCGAATGCCCTACTCACCGTCACGCCAGCCGGGACGGCGGCTGCGGGGTCGGTTACGGAGCAACCGACCATACCTTCCCTATATACGCACACCACGAGCCTCAGAATCAGATCCAAAGGACATCTACCTGGTCTGTTCTGAACTTCGGGTTCACTGGTGCGTCTATGGGCGTTGTGTTTCCTGCCTTGAACATTAGAAGCCCGGTCCATGCAATCATCACGCCGTTGTCTGCAGCGTACTTCATGGGGACCACGTGGAAGGAGGCGTCGTGGTCTTCTGCCATCGTCTTGATGATTTCCTGGAGCCGCCGGTTCGCTGCAACCCCTCCGACGAGAAGCACCTCTTTTTTCTCAGTGTGTGCCAACGCCCTTTCCGCCACCTCTGCCACCATGGAGAACGCTACCTCTTGGAGCGAGTACGCGACGTCCTCTATTCTGTTCTTCTCTGCCGCCCTTTTTGCGGCCGTGTATAACCCAGAGAACGCCAGGTCAGATCCTTTTACAGTATAAGGCAGCGGAATGAATTTTTTGTCATTTCTTGCAAGCTCTTCAATCTTTGGGCCAGCAGGGAATGGAATTCCCACCGCACGCCCCCACGAGTCTAAAAGGTTCCCCAGCCCTATGTCCAGCGTCTCTCCGAAAATTCTGTATCGTCCGTTTGCAAGGGCTATTATCTGCGTGTTCGCGCCCGAGAGGTATACCACAAGCGGGTCTTTCAGGTTCTGGACGAGCTTTCCCACCTCTATGTGTGCTATGCAGTGGTTTACGCCCACTAATGGTTTGTTGTACTTCTTCGCCAGAAAACGAGCCACTATTGCCCCCGTTCTCAGGCAGGGCCCCAAGCCCGGCCCTATGGCAAAGGCGATCGCATCCACATCGTTCATGGTGATTTTTGCCTCTTCCAGCGCTCTCTTTACGATTTCGGCGCCATGTTCGCTCATCATTTGTGCTGCGTCTCTTGGTCTGATTCCCCCCTCCTTCGGGCGGTGCTGTATGCGCTGGTCTGCCAGTATTTTGCCCTTGTCGTCTACTATGCCCACTCCAAAAGTGTGTGCAGTGGACTCTATGCCCAGAACGATCACGAAAGAATATGAAGAATGGGTGATAAAAATTCACTGCTTCTTGAACTCGGTGTAGCCGCAGCGCCCACAGTGCCATCTGTCCCCATGGTCTGCGAGGAACACGCCTGGACCGCACTTGGGGCAGGTTCGCCCGAGCCGGACGAGCTTACCGTCCTCCACCTTGTACTTCTTATACTTGTGACTCGGCTTCCCCTTCGTTGCCATTCTCCACCACCTTGTTGCGCTCAATCTTGTACTTCGGCTCTATCTTGTTCAGATATTCCTCGTCCTGGTATATCTTAACGAAGGCTTCCATGTCGGAGCTGCCTGTGATCGTTTTCATCTTATCCACGATGATCAGCTTTTCATCCACGCCTAGCTCCGCAGCAAGCCGCGTTTTGAACTCCTTGCGCGTGACGGGAGCGTTCGTCTTTATTCGGACGTACAGCTCGGTCCTTCCAAGGAGTTTGTTTTCCCTCTTGGATTCTATAACGATGTTCATGCTATCACCTTGCCATCTTTATAGCGTAGGGGCCAGGGATCTTTGCATCTATGAGCTTCGCCACCGCAGAGTTTGCGGGGTCCACGACGATTACGTATCCTCTCCAGAGCTTCGTAAACTCAGTTCCCCCGCAGTTTGGGCATTTGTCCACGTGTGCCTCCACGAGGTACCTGCAGTTTCTGCACGCCTTGTATACGACCTTTGCCATTACTCGCTCGCCTCCTGCGCCGCTTTCTTCTTTTCAGCCTCTATCCATTCCCACTTGCCAAGCCCTGGCTGCCTCATGGTCATACCGATCTTCGTGTCCGCTATGGAGTTCCTCATGGCGACCGTGACGATTCTTGCGCGTACTTTGTCCTCTATTTTCAGCATCCTCTCTGTTTCCTTCCCTATGAACGCGGGAATGGATGGATCGTAACGGACAAAGTCGTCCATCACTTGAGATACGTGCACGAGGCCGTCCATGGGTCCAACGCGCACGAACGCCCCGAACTCTGTGATGTCTGTGACATATCCATCCACGACTTCTTGGACGAGCGGTATGTACGCCAGCGCGTCAAACACCGTGTCCACGTACACTCCACCGTCGCCCCATATGATCTTGCCCTCACCGATCTCCTTTATCTCTGTGACAGCAAGTATCACGCCGAGATCCTCATCCACGGTGCCTTCGTATGTTTTTC
>JALTCQ010000129.1 GCA_027074515.1 Microcaldota archaeon
CATGCGAGTAGCGGTAATCAATTACGACAAGTGCAAACCGGAGAAGTGTGGCTACGCCTGCGCCAACATCTGTCCAGTTAACCGTAGTGGCGGAGATCCAGCCATAACAATAGATGAGATAGACGGAAAACCGAGGATCAGCGAGACCCTTTGCATAGGCTGCGGTCTCTGCGTCAAGAAGTGCCCATTTGGTGCGATAACCATCGTGAACCTGCCAGAAGAGGTGGGAACGCCCGTCCACCAGTACGGGCCCAACATGTTCCGCATATACGGGCTCCCATACCCTCGAGAAGGCAAGGTAATCGGCATTCTTGGGCGGAACGGCACGGGAAAGAGTACTGCCGTGAAAATCCTTTCAGGACAGCTCATTCCAAACTTCGGGCAATTTGACAAGAAGATGACCTGGGACGAGGTCATAGAGCGCTTCAAGGGAACGGAACTCCAGGCATACTTCCAGAAGATCAAAGACAAGGGCGTAACGATATCGTACAAGCCCCAGGAGATAGAGCCGATCCCAAAGCTCTTCAAGGGAACCGTCAGATCCCTATTATCCAGGGTAGACGCAGAGCGCGTGGATGAGGTTGCGAAGCTCTTTGGGCTGGAGAAGATTGTGGACAGGGACATATCACAGCTCTCCGGTGGAGAGTTACAGCTTGTGGCCGTCGCGGCGGCATACATGAAGAATGCAGACATATACTTCTTCGATGAGCCAACATCTTACCTCGACGTATATCAGAGGCTAAAAATAGCAAAGACCATTCGCTCATTGGTGGAAAAGGCAAACGTAATCGCGGTCGAGCACGATCTGGCCGTTTTGGACTACATATCCGACGGTGTTTTCATCGTCTACGGAAAACCGGGGGCGTACGGTATATTCTCAGGCTACAAGGGTGTGCGCGAAGGTATCAACCAATTTCTTGACGGCGTTCTGAAAGAGGAAAACACGAAGATACGAGAAGAGCCAATACGCTTTGAGGTTCATCCCCCCGGCGAGTGGACGGGAAAGACGTATCTCGCGTACCCCGCCCTGGAGAAAAGCCTCGGGACGTTCCGCATGACCACAGAGGCTGGAGAGATAAAAGAAGGGGAAATCATAGGGATTCTGGGAAGAAACGGAACAGGGAAGACGACGTTCGTGAGAATGCTGGCCGGGGAGCTGAAACCAGACAACACAGAGATCAGCCATAGCCTCAAAATCTCATACAAGCCACAGTACATAAACTTCGGAGATACAACAGTCCGAGACCTTTTTACCGCCAAGGACATCGACCAGGAGCTGCTGAGAACGGAGCTACGGAGAGCGTTTGAGCTGGACGAGCTCTGGGACAGCAAAACATCGGAACTATCGGGTGGAGAGAGGCAAAGGGTGGCAATAGCGCTCTGCCTGGCAAGAGATGCAGATATATACCTACTGGACGAGCCTTCTGCATTCTTAGACGTCGACCAACGCCTCTCTGCAACGAAAACGATAAAGCGAGTGATTGTGGCGAAAAAGCGGGCTGCATTCGTCGTGGAGCACGACGTGGCGATGATAGACTACCTCGCAGACCGGCTCATTGTTTTCTCCGGCGAGCCGAGCGTGGAAGGGCACGCCTCCACCCCCCTCTCAATGGCAGAAGGGATGAACAGGTTCCTGAAAGATCTGGGAATCACCTTCAGAAGAGATCCGAACACGGGCCGGCCGCGCGTGAACAAGCCAGGATCCCAAAAGGACAGAGAGCAAAAGAAGAAGGGCCAATACTACTACACGGGCGCGTAATAGAGCATCGTGGGGACCATCAGGAATCCCATGAGCACGCTCTGATCTACCTCAAGGCTTCTCGCAAGAACGGAGAGTGCAGCTCCTGCAAAAGCGGCGAATAGAGCAGGTACGCCGAAGAAAGAGAGGACAAAGAGGGCAACGAAAAGGGCAGAAAGAGCCCGAACACAACGCATAGAATAAACGCGGTAGAGCAGGGGAAAGACGATCCAAAGGAATGTCGCGCCAAGTATCGTAGCTGCGATCGCATAGGGGATCAAGGAAATGACAGAAACTGAAACAGGAATATTTGCGGCGAGTGCTGAACGAACCATGCCGTAGCGCCTCGAGTACAAAGAAAGCACAAGGGCCGCTGAGGCGGTGGATCCCGATGCAGTCACCACAGACTCAGAATCCATTTTTACGAAGAGCTGAATAAACATCGCGGCAACGGCGGGAGAAAGTGCGGGGAAATACGCCACGAGCATCGCTGCAAGAACTCCGAAGACGATTCCAATCAGGGAAAACGAAGTATCGTGCAGGGGACGCAAGGGACTACCCCTACCTGAAAAAAGAGATGGAATAACGGCACCGAGACCAAAGATGCCGGAAATGCCCACCTGCAAGGGAGATCTAACGGGATTCACTGAAGACAGAAGCAGAACACCCCAGATAGCAGCAAGGGTGAAGACAAGGGAAGCGACAAGGATCCGTCTAGATCGGAGGACTAAGAGAAGGGATGCAAGGGAAAGAAGAAGGAAGATGAACCAAGAGGGCACGCGGGCCGAGAAGATCCCAGACACAGGATAGTACAACACGGAAATCAAGAGCCCGCCAAGGAAGCCAACCAAGTACAGGAATACTGCTCGTCGGGAGCGACCAGACGCAATGAGGAAATGTGCCGCAAGACGCGAGAACAGTATCGTGGAAGCGTAGGCACCGATCAGAAAGGACACAGGGCCAGAAACAACGTAATAGATGAAGTACGCAAAAACAGCGAACTGGGGACGCGAAAAAGAGAGCAAGATAGGATGATACGCGGGAATGATCCCAAGAAGACCGGCGAGAAGCGATTCAATCCAAGAATGGACGATATACTGTATTTCCACCAACCCCCACGGGCCTGCCGAGGAAGCAGGCTTCTCCGTTGAACTCAGAACAGGCGCGATAAAAATCAAGCACGGTGTACACGCGCGACAAGGAAATTATTGTGTACGTGCATCCGCGCCGCAGGTGATGTATGCCGACAACGTGGCCACAGACCTTAACGAAGGCGCCAGAGCCCACGGGATCCTGTGCTCGCAATGCCAAGGCTGAAAAGAGCGCAAAAAGTAAGAGAGATACGAGAGCAATACGGACATGCACCTATAAATAGAGAGCCGCCAGGATAAAAAGGTAGCCAATGAGCACGAATGGAACGAAGGGCAAAGAGTACTTGACGCGGATACGCTCGACCCCCTGTTCTCTCAGCCACTGAATATCATCCGCATACAGGCCCGCCGCCCGCAAAGGGGACAAACGCACGCGAGAATCGTGAAGAAGCCTCAGGGCAGTCCGCCAGGAAAAGGGAACAACAGAACCGTCGTTCAGAACAAAGTCTGCTACGATATCGCCTTCCTTTAGCTCCGAAACAGGTTTCTCCCGGACGAAGGCAGACGTCCTAAACGCAAGGATGACGAAAACCAAAGAGGCAAGAAAAACGTACACGAAGTCATAAAGAAGCGTAAATATGGGAACAAAGGGTGCAAGAGTGAGCGAGGCAAAAATATCGAGGGGGTACGGAACAAAGGTCACGAGAACCGCTGCCCAGCCAAAGAGGGGGGTAAAAACCGCCAGAACAAGAGATTTCCGAGCAGCCAGGAGCAAAGCATTGAGAAAGTCGCGGCGAAGAAGGGGATCTGAAAAAACGCGGCGAAGAAGACCAAACAACGTTACAAGGAGGCCCACAAAGATGGAAGCAATGAAAAGCCAGAGGACAAAGGGCGCGGAGTATCCAAAGAGCGTAACGTCATGAGGATATAGAGCGTCCAGCGCGGTGAAGAGCTTGACGTCCCCGCCGGCCCACACACCGATCTTGTAGAGAACGTACGCTGCGAGGAACGTTACCCCGACGTGCAAGAGCGAAGAAATGCCGTAAAGGTAGAGATCAATAGGAAGGAAGACCGCAAGGGCGCCAAGAGTTAGCCAGTCGGGGATGATGCGCTGGCGGAGATCCGTGTATGTGGCAACGAAGAGGAGAACGAGAAAGGCAAAAAATTGGAAAACTGTGAGCACGAAAAGAAATGGCCCGAAAGATTATAGAATTCAGATGTTCTTGATGTTCTGTGCATACTTGCTGGTCGCAGTGTTCAAGGCCTGCGTTGTCTGCTGAAGCTGCTGATTCACATCCTTGGCACTACTCTTCACGCTAGAGGTCAGCAAATAAACAACGAGCACACCGAGTACGACCACGCCGCCGACGAGCAAGAGGTACTCGAACGTTGTCTGACCGCGATCATCCATAATACCACCTCCAAGCACGTGAGTATAACACAAAGGGATTATATAAAGCTTAGCCTCCAAGCAAGCCCCTGACGAATCCTGCGGAACCAACAAGCACGACGTACGCAACAATGAGGAAAACTGGGAGATAACGGGTTGCAGAAGCGGTAGAGTCACCACGGATTGCAGCAAGCATGTACGCAGACAGACCCGCCTGGAAGAGAACATAAAACGTCAAGAGATTTTGGAGCAGCCGTATTCCGTCTACCATATCCTTGAAATCACCAGGTTTAACCATGCCGTTCGCCAAGAACTCCTTACCCAGCTTGATAAAGAAGGACGTGATACCCATTGCTGCACCGACGATGAATGGGGCGAGAAGAACGGAAGCCGTAACGATGAACATCGCCTGCATAGTCGTCTTCGTGTGGCGCTCAACGAGAAGGCGGTTCGTCTCAGCGGCATCGTCTGCCACGTCAGAAAGAACCTTGGCAAGACCTCCCCCAGCTCGAACAGCGTCGGAAATGATTGTGGTGGTGCGCTCAAGAAGGGAAGAAGAGACACGACGAGATAGCTTGTAGAGCGCGGCGTCAACCGTGGCCCCACTCTGCAGATCGTCAAGAACGTATCTGAACTGCTTGGAGAGGGCCCCATAGTCAGAAGAAACTACCTCGCGCACGGCCATCTCGAAGGTACCACCGGACTGGAGCGTTGTGGCCATCTGCTTCAGCGCGTCAGGAAGATTCGCCTCGACGTCGCGTAGAATCGCCTCGCCCTTGCTATAGGGGTAGACAATGATTATGTCGGCTATCAAAAGTCCTATGAGAATCGGCCAGATGTTGAACAGTGCCGCAGAAAGGATTATGGACCCAACGAGGACTGCGGCGGCGGAGCCAAATAGCAAAATAGGGTCCGTGTATATGCCAGCCAGACGAAGCACCTTGCGGTAGTGCTCTAACAGCGCCATGCATTCACCTCATCGGATCCGAAATCTTCACGAACATGTAGAACAACAACAAAAATCCGGGGAACGCTATCAAAAATGCCGCCATCAAAAGCGGTGGAGAAAACCTGAAAGCAGCCAAGAGCTTGCCAGACGTCGGCGCGTAACCAATGGTGGACAGCATGGCAAGCATCACGGGGAAGACTACACCGACGAACATGAAAAGAACACCAAAGAAGTTCAATTTTTCACTATATGCAGCTACCCTCTGCCTTTGCTCGAAAGAAATATCCTTTGCGATGTTCATGATCGTGTCTGAAAGGTTTCCACCAATTCGGACAGCACGGAGAATCGATGCAACCGCCCTGCGCATGCCCTTACTCTTGGACCGGGCAGCAAGGTTTGAGAGGGCTACTTCCATTGGCTTGCCTTCATCTATCTCCCGCAGTGTACGCTTAAATTCCTCAGAAAGCTCCCCGTAGTTAGCAGCGGCCACCGCGCGCATCGCCTGGTACAGGCCCATTCCTGCACGGATCTCTACGGCAAGGTGACGCAGGGCAAATGGCAAGTAACGCTCCGCTGCACGCGAACGGTTAGACGCGACGGACTGGGGGTACATGCGGGCGAAGAGGTACGCAAATGCGAAGGTAACGAACGCCACAAGTATTGGGCCAACCGCGGCGAGGGCTGGATTACCCTTGACGAGAAACAGCGGGATGGAGATGAAAAACGCAAGAACGGAGAGCACGAAGGAAACAACGAGGATGAGCGTGAGGTATTGCGAGCCTGTAAAGGGAAGGCCCGCCGCATAGAGATCCCAGTCGAGCTTCTTCAGGAAATCCGAGGTGGAGAGCTTCGAGGCGATGGCATCAAAGAAAGAATGGAACTTGAGGTAAACCTGACCCGCAAGACGTATGAACCCGTTGTCAGACTCCGCAAGGTCCGCGGGGCTGCCGGACACCGTAATCTCTGGGGCAAGCACTCTGTTGATGTCAATCTCCGGTTCAGCAGAGTCCTGCCGAATGTACGCCCCTTCTTGCTTGTACTTCTCCTCGATGCGCTGAACGATCTCGTCGACACTATCTATAGTCTTTTTCTCTTGACTCTTATCGGAAACGGGGAGCTTTGAGGGCTTCTTCTTGGAGTCGCCAAGGATCGCCTTCTTCAGCTCGTCAAGATCTACATCTTTTTCCATCGCTTCTCAGCTCCCTCATAATACTCCTGAATGGCTGCCTTGACGGCTTTTATCCCCTTAACACCACCGTTTTTCAATCGCTCCAAATAATCCTTCCTGCGCCTCCACTCATCGCGCAACTCGTCCACCGTGAGACCTGTGAAGTCCGAAAGCGTCTTCAAGTATCGAATATCCTCATCAACAAGTACCTGCTCATCCCTTGCCGCATCCCATGAGAAGATCGTGAAGGTTCTTGGATCCCCATCTACCTCTCGGACCTCTGCAAACTCAACAACACGTCGAATGGTACCCTTTCTACGGTCGTGAATACGGTTTTGGACGAGTATGAAGTCCAGAGCGCTCGCCATTACCTTTGGAACGTTCATGGGGGGAGACATGATGCGCACCATCGTTTCCTCCGCACTGTTGGCGTGAATGGTGCCCATACAACCGTCGTGGCCCGTGTTCATTGCGGTGAACAGTGTGGAGGCCTCCTTGTGACGCACCTCGCCCACGATGATTCTGTCTGGACGCATGCGCAGGGCGTTCTTCACGAGGACGTCCATGGAGATCTCTCCTGTGCCTTCTATGCTCGGAGGACGGGCTTCCAAGCGCACCCAGTGTTCCAGGGGAAGGTTAAGCTCTGCAGTGTCCTCTATCGTAATTATACGCTCGTGAGCCGGGATGTATGTGGCTAGAACGTTCAGAGTGGTTGTTTTTCCGGAACCGGTACCGCCAGAGACGAGAATATTGGCTGGTTTTGCACCCATGCCATCAACGGCCAGCCAGAGGAATGCGGCGAGCTCAGAGGAGAATGTTCCAAAGTCTATCAGATCAAGAACAGTGTAAGGATCCTTGCGGAACTTTCTAATGGTAATCGTGGACCCGTCAACAGATGCCGGCGGAATTGTGGCGTTCACACGGGAGCCATCGGGCAGACGAGCGTCCAAAAGCGGATTCATGGCGTCTATGTGCCTGTTCACATCCCTTGCGATTTTCTCGATGATTGCTTGGATTTCTTTATCCTCGTAGAACTCCACGTTGGTCTTCATCATCCCATACTTGCGGTGGAAGACGTATACGGGCTTTTTCGGGCCGATGACCATGATTTCCTCTAGTAGCTCGTCGTTCACGAGGGGGTCAAGAATACCGTAGCCTACCATCTCCCTTACGACGACGTCCGCGTAGAACTCCCTCTTCGTTCGCGGAATACCGAGCTCGGGAACGGAATCGATGATTTCAAGGACCTTCTGGCGATATATGTTCTTCTTTGCCTCGGGATCTCGGATTTTGGACGTGGTGAGAGAAACGATACGCGTGGTGGCCTCCTTCAACAGGTTGATAATCTTTCGCTCGCCAGACGTGGGCTGGGGGACAGGAACAACATACCATGGCAGTGGATCACCATTCACGCGGTAGATCTTCACGTCACCGTAGGAATCAATGAGTACCCTTTCCTTGTCCGCCAGTCCAGAGGGCTCGGAGGAGGAAATGGACGCATCATTCCGCTCTTTCGTCTGATCTGTGGTTTGAGCATCTTTCTTCTTGTTTTCGCCCTTTGCCTCCTCAAGCAGGTCCTTCAGGTATCCCACGTTTCCATAACGAGAAACCCGTATTTAATACTAACGACGTCTTTACATCGTGGTAAAGATCATCGACCCGAAGCTCTGCGTGCGCTGCAAGGGTCGCCTCTGGTGCGGACTGCCCAAGTGCCCCATACTGGAGCAGAAACGCATCGTGGAGTCCGTCGTCCCGAAGAGCAAGGAGATAGACGCACCGACACCGCCCGCCGTTTTCGTGAGCTGGAGGAATTACCCGAAGGTAGAAGTAGCGCCCATGGAGACGCCCCAGTTCGTTAACATCGCTGATAACCCAAGGTACTGGACGGAAATGAGCATAGAGGAGATCGTAGGCATTCGTTCTTCTCTACTGAGGCCAACGATACGCGCGGACGTCTACACGGCAGCAAACCCGACGAACGACGTCCTCACAGTCCAGGAACTAGCAATGAGCAAGAAGCCGGTCGCAGTGGAGGCGATCCTGGAGAAAGAACCAAAACCACGGGTCGAATTCGGCCAGTTCGTGGCACCCATGGGCCCAAAGGCTCCCGCGAAGAAGATCGTCCCGCAGGAGAACCCAACAGCAGATAAGAACGTGGAAAAGTTCTACTACGACGAGGTAAAGGCAGAGGACGCGGTGATACAACTATTCGAGAAGGGTTACGACGTGTACCAACTCTCACGCATACTCTCCGCAGGCATCCTTGGACTACCGCGCAACAGGAAACTCGTACCGACGCGATGGGCCATAACAGCAACGGACGACATCATATGCCGCAAGGAGATAGCGAAGATCAAGGGATTTGAGCCGATAGACAGTTACTACCTCTACGAAAGCCATCTCTTCGACAACCATATCTACATAATTCTTCTGCCAGACGCCTGGGGCTTCGAACTGATCGAGGCGTGGGTGCCCGGCTCCGTCTGGTATTCCGGGAAAGAACCCGTGCTTCTCAACGACTGGGAGGGCTACAACGGAAGAAAGGGCTATGCAGAGAACGTTGGAGGATCCTACTACGCAGCGCGGATTGCAGTGATTGAGCATCTCCTGAAAATAAAGAAGCAGGCGCGGGTAGTGATATTCCGCGAGGTGCACGAAGGATATTACATTCCCCTAGGCGTCTGGCAGGTGAGAGAAAACGTGAGGAAAGCCGTAGAAAGCAAGGGGCAGCGCTTCGGAACATTGAGAGAGATATTCGACTACCTACGGCCGAAGCTGAGAATTCCCCTGGAGCGGTGGACGAGCAAGAGCGAGCTGATCCGAGAAAGAGTAAATCAGAGGAGAATTAGCGAGTGGTTTTAGGGCGTAGAGTTCAACTCATGGAAAGCGTGGCTCGTTGCAGATATCGCATAGTATCCCACGACTAAAGCGATGAGGATGATGCCTCCAACGAGCAGCAAGTACTCCACGTTCGTTTGGCCGCGTCGTTGCATGCAGATATAAACACTCCCTCTTTTATATTGGTTGTTGTATGTAAGCAGTGGCGTAGCCCGGCACCGAATGCTTCGGTGGGCGCCTGCGGGTGCGACACTTCGGCCGCACGCACAATGAGGCGTGTGATCGAGGGAAGCGAGTATCCCACTCACCGTCGCGCCAGCTGGGATGGCGACCAACCGCTGCACCGGTTGACGCTGACGCGAGGTCGGTTGCAAGCAACCGACCACACAATGGGTCACCGTAGGTGGCCCGCGGGGGTACAGGGGGCGGCAGCCCCCGTTAGTGGGCCCGTGGCGTAGCCTGGACAGCGCGTCGGGTTTCGGACCCGAAGGTCGGGGGTTCGAATCCCCCCGGGCCCGCTCCCCAAAACACATCGTTCTCAAGGTTGAGAAGACCTCCCGGGAAGAGACATAACTTTAAATATCAGTAAGTACATACTTATATAGGTGAGTATATGTGGTATGAACAGGCAGAGAAAAGGGTTGAAGGCATATTTGGAGATGTTCTTGAAAACGCAAAGAGGACCCTTACAGACCTCAAAGATGGAGAAATAATAGAGGTTGGGATATCGGGATGGGTAGAGCGAAAAGGCGATGGATACAAATCAGACATCTGGTACGGTGTAGAAAAGTTAGACGGCATTGATACGGTCGCAGAGCACATTTCAAAGCACAGCGACCTTCTCGAAACATTCTCAAAGAGCCTGACACTATCTAAAATCAAAATACTGGCATACGCATATAACGGAGCAAGCGAAAGCGAACTGTCAGAGAAAACAGGACTACGAGGAGGGGCGCTGCACTACCACTTGAAAGACCTCCTGCTGTTGAACCTTTTGAGAAAAAACGGCAGAGGCCAGTATGAAACCACGCGCTATGGGTCCCGAGTGCTCCACACGGCGGTAATAGCAATAAGAACATTCCGAAGAGCTCTTGAAGAGGGGGATGAACAAACTAAGTAGCAGAAATAGCCCAACAGATTCGAAGGCCAAGTCTCTGGCCGGGCGACAGGCGGCATCCCGCTTCGCTCCAGCCACATATCAAACAAGCAGACGAGTACAATAGAATAGCCCCGCCCGGATTCGAACCGGGGTCGCGGGATCCAGAGTCCCGCATGCTTGGCCACTACACCACGGGGCTGCACTGCGTTTCGCCCCTGAGCATCAGGGTTTCACCCCAACGCCACGGGGCTATCCTCCACGCCTCGCGCGCGGCAGTATGAATTCTGCAAGAAAAGGTTAAATTACTTCGCCAGCCAGAGCACATAGGCAACAATCAGGATAGGTGCAACGAACCACGAGACGGTGTGCCAGAAGTCAAAGGCCGTTATGGAGTGCGTGAAGCGGATGAGAACGTAAACGCGGGCCACGTCCAGAAGGTATAGCGCGATGGAGCCCAAGAGAGCAGCACGGAGGGCGCGGGAGCGAGAGATGCGGAAGACGTAGAGCAGGGCGAGGAAAAGAGCGATGGAAACGATGCCCGTGCATTCTGGGATGATCTCATAGGCGTAGTCTCCACAGACAAGCGTTCCACCGTTTGCGGAGCAGCCAAGTAGGAGAGACAGAAAAGAAGCGGTGGGACGAACGAGAAAGAGGCCCACCGTATATCTAAGAGCGATGTAGAGGACGAAGAAGAGGACGACGAGACGCAGGTAGTCACCACGGCTCATTCTTCACACCGATAAGGTAGCCTATGATGTTGGCCGTGCGGTGGATGATGGGCGTGATCAGAAGGAAGAGCGCGGAGTATTCTGCGGGAAGCGGACCACCAAGTGCGAAGGCGCCGAACATGAAGTCTAACTGATCGATTACGGGAGCTTCAGCGCCGCGATCCAGCCCGATGCGCCGCTTTGCAAAGGATCCCACCATATCGCCGAGGAGAGCACCAAAGGCAACGAGAAAGGCGTTGTAAGGAATGTGAAAGTACCAGAAAAACGGCCAGCCAGCAAGGGTTCCCAAGGTCGTGCCCATGAGAAGGCCCTCCCAGGTCTTACCATTGCCCAAAAGCCGTCTTCCGTCCCTACAAACGTATCCGAAGTCAACAGGATGCCGCTTTGGAAAAAATTTGGAGAGGGTTGCCGTGGAGTTGGCCACGTAGGCCGGAACGATCCACAGCAAGAGCTCCCAGCTCATGCAGCCGCCTCTGCAGCGGTGATCTTCTCCGCGTCCTGCTTCTCGGGCCGCTGGAGCACGCGCACCTTGGCGACCTCCACCCTGCGGATGGGCGCAATCTTGGACGCCTCGTCCGCTATCTTGCGGGTGAAGTCGCCTATGACGAACTCCTTCATGAGCTCGTCGGCACCGAACTTCTGGGCGCGCTCCTCGATCATCTGCTGCATGATCTTACGTATCGCTGTTGCCTGGTTCCTGGAAACGTGCACGGCAGTCCATGTGATTGCCTTGACGTGCAGCACGTGGTCGTCGCGCGTCTTGACATCAAAGACCACCTCGATCTTGGACGAGTGCCTGCGGGTCAGGCGCTTGATGAATGCGTTGTCCAGCTCGTAGCCCTCGAAGATCGTGCGCGCCTCAGAACCAACCACCTGGACGATTCGGAACTTGAGGATGTACTGCGCGTGCCCAACGCTCCCAGTGAGAAAAGAGGCGGGCACCTGCAGAACACGGCCGTATAGGAGCTTCTCGTCGGAAGCGGCGGTGCTCCCAACCTCCTTCTCGTCCCAGATTCTGGGAGAGATGACGGAATACCATTTCTTGAGCTTCCACGGGTCTACTGCCCTTACGCGCTTTGCCATTCAACCACCTTCTTATCTGCTTTCTGTAACACGTCCAACGCGTCTCCTTCATACGTTTGCGTCTCTCCGCGGTAGCAAAGGGTGATTATCATTACCTCACCAGCACCGCAGCCTTATCCGGCGAGTACTTCCAGTTCGGAGGTAGCTCGCCTGTGCTCTTATAGTATTTGGCGAGACGGCGTATTTTTGATTCAACGAGGATGAGAGCCACCTTGTTGTGCATATCCTTGCGGTGCGTCTCGAGGTGCTTGCGAATCCTAACGGCACGGCGGATTAGATTCATCAAGTCCTCCGGGATCTCGGAGGCCAGACCGTGCTCCTTGAGAATCTGGCGAATCTTCTTGCCAGTTATAGCCTTGACAGAAGGAATCCCATACTGATCGCGCAGAACCAGGCCGATCTGCGCCTGGGAATAACCCTTCTTTGCCAGCTCCACCACCAAGGTCTCTACGTCCTCGGGCTTGGCGTTCACCCAGGACGGCGGAACCTTGGATGTGGGCGGAGTGGACCCTGACTTTCCTTTCTTACGTGCGTGCATTCTTGCCATCGCTATCCCCTCTATACAGTAGAAGGCCGTATTCAGGAGAGGGATAGGCTATAAAATCTTAACCTCAGAGGTAGCGCGCCCGCCTCTTCACCTGCTCCACGCGCTTCCAGACTGTGTCCGCTTCAGAGTATGCAGAGTAACCCTCACGGAAGGCATTCCAGCCCCCCTCAGCCATGTCCGAGTGCGTAGCGATGAATGACTTCTCGAAGCAGACCAGATCCACCGCTTTATCCTCTACAGAGTCGGAAACTGCTCCAAGGCCGAAGTCCAGGAAGTATATGCCCTTTGGAGATAGAATGATGTTGGAAGTGGTCAGATCTCCGTGTATAATGTTGTTCTCATGGAGGCGAGCCACCATTTCTCCGATCTTTCTCATCAGGCCCACGTCTCGCGTGCGGAGGAGGTACTCCTTGGCCCTTTCGCCCTCAACGAACTCAAGAACGATCTCCATGCGCTTGTCGTCCACGGAAAGGACTTCAGGAGTGAGAACGCCGACGCGCCTTGCCCGTTCCAGCAGTCTTGCCTCTCTGCGGGTTCTCGTCTTGCGGATATGCTCGTCCAGCTCTGGCACGCGGTAACGCTTGGGGACCCGTCTCTTGAGCACGGCGGGGCGACCGTTATACATAATCCTGTAGAGTTCCGCCTCCGCACCCTTCTTTATGAGCTCCACGAACCAAAGGGAGAAGAACCGTTTAAAGAGAATGAAGCAAAGAGATACGTGCGCAAGTGGGAGAAGAAGAAAATACAGAAAATCGCAAGGGAACGAATGATCAGGCTCTTTCAGCTGGCAGAGGAAAACGCGAAGACGCATCCGGAGCGAGCAAGGAGATACGTGGAACTGGCGAGGAAGATAGGCCGGAGGTATAACGTTCCGATACCCGACGAGTGGAAGTATCGGTTCTGCAAGCGCTGCAATACCTTCTGGATTCCGGGGGAGACCGTTATCGTTCGCCTGAAGCCGGAGCCGCAGCCACACGTGGAGTACATCTGCCTGGTATGTGGAGCAAGGCGAAGGAAGCCATACCTGCGGGAGAAGAAAAACCAAACCACAGCCCAGTAAAAATTTTGCATTCTTATCGGCGGGATTATAACGTGTGAGTGACAAGATTATAACGTGGGAGAGGGTAGTGAAGACGTTATGGAAAACTTTGACACCGCGCCAATCCAGGACGACTCCGGCGTCAGTTCTGAAATCGTGGACAAGTTCGAGCAGTTCTTCCGCGTGGTGTACGAGAAGGAGCTGACAGAATACATAGCGACTCACCCAGACGCTACGAGCATTGTTGTGGACTTTGCAAAGCTTGAAAGCTTTGATTACGAGCTGGCTGACGCACTCCTGGACAACCCCGACCAGTATCTCGACGCCATGGAGTACGCTCTTGGGCGCATAGAGATACCGGGAACGGAAAACCGAAAGCTACGCGTCAGGCTCACGAACACCCCAGACGAGAGAAAGCTTCTTGTAAGGAACATAACCTCGGACTACATCGGGAAAATCATCGCGGCAGAGGGTGTGGTCCGCCAGACAACAATGGTTCTCCCAAAGCTAAAGGTGGCCAAGTGGATGTGCAGAAAGTGTGGGAGGACGTACGACATTCCACAGGAGGGCCCCAAGCTGAAAAAACCGCCCGTCTGCGTCTGTGGTAGCCGAGACTTCGAGCTCCTGCCCGAACAGTCCATATGGGTGGACTTCCAGAGGATACAGATCCAAGAGCCCATAGAGTACCTCCGTGGCGGCGAGCAGGCAAGATTTATTGATATCTACCTGGAAGGGGACCTAACAAACAAGGTAAAGCCAGGAGACAGGGTAAACGTGGTCGGCGTGCTCCGCCTACTCCAACCAGACACGAGAAGGACCGTTTATGGTAAGTATATAGACGCGCTCTGGGTAGAGCCGACGCAGAAAGAGTTTGAAGAGCTTGAACCAACGCCAGAGGAGATAGAGGAAATCAAAAAGCTGGCACAGGATCCGGAGATATACGACAAGCTCCGCAGATCCATCGCTCCGACGATTTACGGCCACGACGACATCAAGGAGGCTGTGGCGCTCCAGCTCTTCGGCGGCGTGAAAAAAGATCTGCCAGACGGAACGCACATACGTGGAAACATACACATACTCCTCATGGGCGACCCTGGTACTGGTAAGTCTCAGATCCTCCGACACGCCGCAAAGATAGCGCCCAAGAGCATATACGTGGCTGGAAAGACGGCGTCAGGCGCAGGACTCACGGCCACCGCGGAGAAGGACGAGATGGGTGAGGGCGGCTGGGTGATAAAGGCTGGAGCCCTTGTTCTCGCGTCGGGCGGCATTGCGGCCGTGGACGAGTTCGAGAAGATAGATCAGAAGGACAGGGCGGCGCTGCACGAGGCGATGGAGCAACAGACAATTAGTGTTGCAAAAGCGGGCATAGTAACGACGTTCAAGGCAGATACGGCAATCCTATCCGCCGCAAACCCGAAGAGGGGGAGGTTTGATCCATATCAGAACCCCATAGAGCAGATCAACATAGAACCGACGATTCTATCCCGTTTTGATCTCATGTTCATCGTCAAGGAGAAGCTGGACGAAGAGCGGGACAGAAAGATCGCTGAGCACATACTGAAGACGCACCTGGCAGGGGAGAAGAGAATAGCCTACGAGACAGGCACAGACAAGGAGCTGACGGCGGAAGAAGTGGAAGAGGCGGAGAAGCACGTAAAGCCAGCCATAGACATAGAGCTGCTAAGGAAGTACATCGCCTACGCAAGGACGCACGTATTCCCGGAGCTGACAAAGGAAGCTATGGACAAGATCATAGACTTCTACGTGAACCTGCGCAAGCTCGGAAAGCAGCAGAACACCGTGCCCACAACCGCAAGACAGTTGGAAGCACTCATACGTCTCGCAGAGGCGTCCGCAAGGGTCCGGCTTTCCAACAAGGTGACAGAGGAGGATGCAGACAGGGCAATACGTCTCGCAAGGGCGTCCATGGAAGAGGTTCTGAAGGATCCTGAAACGGGGGCCATTGACTTCGACGTTCTGACCACAGGAGAGACGAAGAGCAAGAGAGAGAAGGCCAAGATCGTGCTGAACATCATCAGAGCGAAGTGCCTGGACACGGACATGGTACCCGTTGACGACGTGATAGAGGAGGCCGTGAGCAACTACAACATGGACAGAGACGAGGTTAAGGACATTATAGAAAAACTGAAGAGGGATGGAGACATATACGAGCCAAGGCACGGGTTCTTAGCTCCCGCGTAAAACGATGCGGGCATCCACCGCGTAAATCCCGTCCCGCGTGGCGAAGAGGGGGTTCAGATCCACTTCTTTGTACTCCGGGTGCTGGGCGAGGAACTCAGAGAATTTGGATACGATGCCGGCAAGGGCGTCCAAGTCCACGCGCACAC
The DNA here is from genome assembly GCA_027074515.1 of Microcaldota archaeon. GTDB lineage: Archaea > Iainarchaeota > Iainarchaeia > JAADDC01 > JAADDC01 > SZUA-1452. The sequence continues at coordinate 16,022 of JALTCQ010000129.1, forward strand.
CACGGGCACCCTCAAGAATTTTGCGCCCACGAAGGTCCGCGAACATGCTCTTCGCCTCCTCTGGACCAAAGGGGGCCACGCGTGCAGAAACGTCCTTGTACACCTCCACAAAGATACCCCCCAGTCCGAAAAGCACCACCGGCCCGAACTGTGGGTCCTGCTTCCCGCCGAGGAAGAGTTCCACGCCAGAAATCTGCTTCTGAATGAGAATGGGCGCATTGAAAGTACGTTGGAGCGAGTAGAAGCGGTGGAGAAGCGTGTCGTCATCCGTTACGTTCAACACCACCGCACCGGCGTCCGTCTTGTGGACGATCTTGTCAGAAACCGCCTTGAGAACGACGGGGTAGCCATAGTCGCGTGCAAATGCCAAGGCGTCTTCCACGTCTCTTGTGAGAAGGGATGGGACAAAGGGCACAACATCATTCAAGGCGTTCTGGGCAGTCCAAGCATCCAAGACCCGTTCAGCCAAAGAGCACACCTCCAAGAGTCGCTATGAGCCCGCCAAAGAACACGAGCATCTGCGTGTTTTTCGGCATGGGCATGAGGAGAGCCACGGCCATGGCTGCAAGTCCGACGAGAAGCAAAACGTACTTTACAACGGCGACCCCCTTGCCACGGCTATGTGGGTGATATGAGGATTCCAGGTCCCCAAGACGGGTTTCCAGATCGTAAACCTTCTTTTCGAGCACGGAAAGACGATCCTCAAGACGAGAAACCGTGGAAATATACCTGTTCAGCTCCTCACGAACGCTGTCAAAGAGCAGCTTCTTGGTTAGCTTCATCTGGGAGTCCACGATGCGGTTTACGTCTGCGGCGAGCTCCTTCTTCATGGCCTCCGCGCGCTCGTCAAAGGCGTCAGCAGCTATCTCCCGAATCTCGTTGCGCAGAACGCGGAGCATGTCTCTCTCGGCGAGTAGAATGAGCTTGCGTGCTTCGTCCTCAGAAATGCCCATGGTCTTTAGCGTGTCGACGATCTCGTCAGAGGAAGCCCCCTGACGGACCATCGCTTTTATCGTCTCAAGAACATCAGCCATGTTGAGAATACGTGACGAGAATTTAAAAGGGGTTGTTATTGAAATTTCCGCCCAAGGCAGCCAGGAGACGGTCCGTAGCAATCCCAGATACCCTCAAGCGGGCCAGCCTATCTCCCGGCTTGCCTAAACGCCCGTGTTACCTTAACATCACCCCCTCCGTCCGCAAAGGGAAAAGGACAAGGGAGTATATAAACAATATGTGTCACTCCGAGTAGTGAAAACAATTATACATAAGAAAATGGGCACTGTTATGGCAGAACATCAGACGGCTGCGTAGAGCACGTACGCCGCGAGGAATGCCAGAACCGTGGCGAAGTAAACACCTTTGTCCCATGCGAGAACCTTGGAGCCATCCAAGGGATACACTGGAATCATGTTAAACAGGCCGAGGAACGTGTTCACGTAGCCAACCGCGTAGATCCAGAGGGCGAACTGGGGGAGCACTTGGAAGAAGAGGAGGGCAAAGCAGAGCGCAGCGATTATGAGGTTCACAAGGGG
>JALTCQ010000130.1 GCA_027074515.1 Microcaldota archaeon
GGAAGTACCGTGCAGTTACCCTGGATGGCGACGTGGTGGAGCGGTCTGGTATCATGAGTGGCGGAGCGCGCAGACGTTCCTTTAATCTTCTCAGCATCATATCGGCGCAAGAAAAGAAGAAGGAGCTGGAAGAGGCAGAGGCAGAGGCAAAGCAGATCCTCTCCCGCCTTTATGAAGTGCGTGACAGAGTGCGTTCTGTATCTTCCCGCATATCTGAGCTCACCGCCAAGAAGACCGAGTTGAAGAAGTTCGTCGATTCCGCTCCCGTTGGCGATGACTCCGTTTTCAAGGAGCTTCAAGAGCGCATGAGCCAAATAGAGCAAGAGATGGAGGCTCTCGCCAATCAAATCTCGGACCTGGAGATGCAGAAGGCTCAGATCGCCCAGAGTTTGAAGCGCGGAGAGGGGAAGGATTCTTTGGCGTTGTTCAATCAGCTTTCTAATCTCCGCCAAGAGCAAGACGTTCTTTCCAGAGAGGCTTCTGAGCTAGCCCTGGTTGTGAAGGAGAAGGAAGAGCGTCTGAAATACTTGGATGAGCAAATCGCTGAGATCGCCGAACGTCTTGAGCAGCTTTCCCGCAGAAGAGATGAGATCACGCTTGAAATGGATTCAGCACGGTCTGAGCTGGAGCGCTTGGAGCAACAGTTGGTTGAGGCGGAGAAGCAGGCCGGCTCCGTACGTGATCAGCTACAGAAGCTCCACGAGAAGAAGGACGCACTGGAGACAGAGCTGCGCGAGATCCTTTCCACGCAGGGTGAGCTAAACAAGCGGAAGGAACTGTTGTACAGGGAGCGCGTCCAGCTAGAATCAAAGCGGGATTCCTTGGTGTCCAACCTTGCAGAGTTGGATAGCGATTTGTCTGAATACCGCGACGTGGAACCACTCGAACCATTGCCTCCAGACCCGAATGCTCGGATCTCCGAGATCCTCGATGAAATCCGCGCCCTTGAACCCGTGAACATGCGGGCAATAGACGAGTACGAGGAAGCCAAGTCCAAGATCGATGAGGTTGAGAGTCGCATTTCCAAGCTAGAGGAGGAGAAGAAGGCTGTTCTTGACCTTATGAACGAGCTTGAGCGCAAGAAGGAAAAAGCATTTATGGACACGTTCCTCGCGATACGCAAGCGCTTTAAGGAAGTGTACAAGGAGCTAGAGGAGGGCGAGGCAGATCTGCACATTTCTAACGAATCTGATATATTCAATTCTGGCCTTATTATAGAGGCTCGCCCGAAGGGGAGGGAGCTTCAAAATATAGATGCCATGAGCGGCGGAGAGCAGGCCATGGTGGCCATCGCGTTCATCCTTGCAATAGCTCTAACTCAGCCTGCTGCGTTCTACATACTTGACGAGCCAGATCAGGCTCTGGACAAGAGAAACGTGGAAAAAGTGGCTCGTTTTGTCAAGCGCCTGTCCCAGAACACTCAGTTTATCGTTGTGTCTCACCGGGATACGTTCCTCAAGGAAGCTGACCAAATCATAGGCGTGTATTTGAAAAAAGATGGAAGCTCGGCGGTGGAGGTCAAGCTTTAGCGCGCTTTTCTTCCTTTAGCTTCTCGATTAGCTTCTTGTACCTGCCGATCTGCCTTTTGATAGTTGCCGCGCGCTTCTTTGCTTCGGGATCGCCATTTTTCGCTGCTTTTTCTATCCGTCTCAGCTCTGCTTCCAGCTGAATGATCTTGTGGTGGTAGATGTGCTCTTTTTTCGCCTCGTCCTTGCCGTTGGCCGTGACGTTCTTTCTCTCCTTGTGCTCCGTTGCTTGTCGGCCTGTCTGCACCACGAGGAGGAGCAGCAAGAAGCTGGCAATGATCGCGAGGGCTGCAAGGGTCTTGAGCTTATTTTGACCGAAAGCTGACAGGTTGCTGCCAAGGGAAATGCCTTCTTTTTTCGTGACAACCGTTACCGTTGGTGCGGCAGTGATACTCTTATCCACCTGGTTTATGTACTTGGCCATCTCGTAGATTTGTATTCCTGTCTTCGCCATATCCTCTGCCTTGCTCTTCTGGTCGTTTTGGAGGTACGCCTTCATTGCCTCGTAGTAGTACCTGGCGTGGGCGTAGTAGAGGTCGCTCCACAGCCCTGCGGGGTCGAATTTCTTTGCCATATCCTCCGATAACTTCTTCGTTACGTCGCCGTTCTTTGCTTGGATGTCTCCCAGCGCGATGCCCTCCGCGGATGCCGCTTCCATTGCTGCAGCGTAGTACCAACCCTTGTTATACGCTTCTCTTGCCCATTCCACACGCTCTTCAATCATAGGGTCATCCGTGTTCGTCATCTCCTGTATGTCCTCCACCGCGATGACAGACTGCTTAGCTATTTGGTCCAGATTTGCCAGCTCAGGTCCTTCTTTCGTCTTTCCCACGTTGTACATTGCTATTGCGCTGTCCAGCCACTCATCTGCAGATATCAGCTGCTGCAACGCGCTCAACGGGCTCATGCCCCCTTGGGAGATGGAGTCGATCGCACTCTCCGCCCGTATGTACCTGACGCGGGCGCCGCCGATCCACGCGAAGTTTGCTCTGTTTATGTTCGCGTCAGAGAGTAGCGTCTCAACGTGCTTTTCCTTGCTCTTTACGTTCTGATAGTAGTCCTGGAATACGATGCTGTTTGGGTCCAGTGCGGAGGGGTGCTGGCAGACCATGTAGTACATTTTCGCGCTTATTTCGGCGAGGAACGCGTAGTTCGCTGCGGTATAGTAGTATCCCTTGTTCAGGAGCTTTTGCGCTTGCTGGATCTGTTGGGTGGCAGTTTGGAGGCCGCTTGTGAGGTAGTTTGCGATTTGCTTGTCCCTTAGTATTAGTGTGTTGCACTCCTTTGCATCCTTTATTGTTTTTAGGGCCGTTTCCACCATCTTTTGTGCTATTCCTTTGAATTCCCTGCTCCTTGTTGCATTATATTCTGGGGGCGTAAAGTTCTGGAGGATTTCGGTGCTTGACTGCGTGATCTGCACGTTGTTTATTGGCTTTTCCCCGTATGCTGCGGCTATTGCTTCAGATAGCGTTTCTACGGGCACAACGGTCATGCCCCAGTTCTTTTTTGCGTACTCCACGAGATTGACCGTTTTTGCCACCTTTTCAACGATTCCTGGGGCGATTTCTTCGGGTATTTCTGCTGTTGCGTTAACGTCCTTCACAGGGATGATGAATATCTTTATGCCTACATTGTGCGCTGCCTTCGCCTTTTCGAACACACCTCCCACGGGATACACGGTTCCGTCAGGGTATATTTCGCCGGTGCCGCTGACGTATGGAGGCAATGGCTTGTTTGCGAATATGCTGTAGAAGAGAAGGGCCATTGGTAGACCGGCAGAGGGCCCCTCAACTTCCTTCGCGTGCGCGTCAATTGTGACCAAGTAGTCGTACTTGTGCCAGTCCACATTTGCTTCCTCCGCAGCTGCCTGGATTGCGTAGCGCACGGACTCTTGCGTATCTTGGCCGACAATGGAGTTCCCTATCGTTATTCCTATTTGGCCGGTGCCTGGCACAACGTGGACGTGCAGCGTGGCGGGAATCCCCTCCCCATTGCTCCCCACTGCGAATATGTACATGTTTGCGTCGACGGCGAATGCTCCCGTTACGATCAGAATGAATGCCAGAATTGGTGCTATTCTTTTCATGAGAAGATAATCGTTACGAATGTTTTAAGGGTTTTGGAACGCTACCTTTTCCCTTCGAGGAACTCCTGTATGATTTGCTCCAACTGCTCCCGCCTGTACTCCATCCACCCTATTGCCGTGAGTATTATGAGTATGGTGCCAAGGAGGATATGATAAATCGTTACGCTGAACTCGATTCCGTGCTCGTGGTATGAGAACACCACTATGCTGTCCATGTGGCCGATCTCTGCTATGCCGAGAATAAGAATCGTGGTCACGAAGAAAAGAATATGGGTGAGCTCGGTGCTCCAGTGCGCCATGTATCGGATCACAAGCGCCAGGTACACCGAGCTCCGGTCCCGCTCTTTCGTTTACATCACCCGAACAGGGATGCGAGGCCAGCTGCTGCTTCTTCTTCCTTCTTCTCCTCGTCCTCTTCGGACTTCTCTTCCTTCTTCTCCTCTGCCGCTGCGGGTGCAGCTGTGGCGGCAGCGGGAGCAGCAGCCACGGGCATTGCAGCCTGGCTGATGGCCTCCTCTATGTCCACGCCCTCGAGGGCGCTCACGAGAGCCTTTATGCGGGCCTCATCTGCCTCGATTCCGGCGGCTTCAATGACCTTCTTCAGGTTCTCCTCGTTGATCTCCTTGCCTGCCTCGTGCAGGAGGAGTGCTGCGTACACGTACTCCATCTTTTCCACCTCCTTTAACCGAACAGGGATGCGAGGCCTGCAGCGGCCTCTTCCTCCTTATTTTCTTCCTCTTCTTCCTGCTCCTCAGCCTTTTCCTCTGCGGGCTGGGATGCAGGAGTGGCTGCAGCTACGTTCTGTAGCGCAGCCTTCGCCTTCTCGTCAAGAACGTCCTCTGGCAAGCGGCTGGCGAGAGCCAGCGCCTGTGCCCTCGCCTTCGCAAGGATCTTGTCCACGGTTTCCTTGTTCACGATGCCCGCGTTAAGCGCGAGGTTCATGGCATTCGCGTATGCCTTTGCTATGAGCAGAGGCATGCTCTTCTTCGTGGGGTACCCTGCATTGACGGCGAGGTTGAGTGCCTGGCTCGCAGCCTTCGCCATGTCCGCGAGGATCTGCTCAACGGAGACGTCGAGCACGTCGCGGGTGAATACCATTCCTTCGCTCCATGCAGCGTTTATCTTTACTCGTGCTTCCACCGGCTTGACATCGAGAAGCGCAAGGGCGTTTGCGATCTGCTGCGATACTGTTTCACCTGCCT
>JALTCQ010000131.1 GCA_027074515.1 Microcaldota archaeon
TTACGTGACCTGGGGTGAGATCGACAAGGACACCCTTGAGGCCCTCCTACTCAAGTGGGGGCGCTTCGAGGGTGACGTCCCAGTCACGAAGAAGGAGATCGAAGCGAGGACGGGCATGTCCTGGGACGCGTTCCTGGACGCGGTTCTCAAGGGTGAGATTTCCCTTTCCAAGATCGGGATAAAACCTTTCCGCCTTCACCCGCCCCGCAAGGGCTACGGCCGTGGTGGCGTCAAGCGCCAGTTCACGGAGGGCGGCGCCCTGGGTTACAGGGGCGAAAAGATTAACGAGCTGCTCAGGAGGATGATCTGATGGTCGTCAAGAGGCGTAGGAAGTATAGGAAGAAGCTCGGCGGCCGCACTTACCACGGCAACACGAAGAACAGGAGAGGGCACGGTCGCAAGGGTGGTACTGGCTGGGCTGGCCGCTGGGGTCAGAAGCAAATCAAGGCGATCCTTGTCCTCCGTGATGAGAAGGGGTTCACGCCTGTTCGCCGCCGTGCGGTCCGTTTCCTGAACGTTTCGGACCTGGATGACCTCGCGCTCTCCGGTGTTCTGCCCAAGGAGGGTGATCGTTACGTCTTTGACGCCGCGGCGTTCGGCGTGGACAAGGTGCTCGGTGGTGGCAAGATCACCGTCGCTGTGGTCGTGAAGAACGCTGCGGTCACGGAGCGTGCCGCAGAGAAGATCCGCGCTGCTGGTGGCGAGGTGGAGGCAGTTGAGTAATCTGGAGGTGTTTTACTCTTGGATTCCGGAGGTGGCCACCCCCAAGACCCCTCCTTCTCTTAAAGAAAAGCTAATGTGGACTGGTGCAGTTCTGCTCGTTTTCTTCATACTTGGTTACATCCGCCCATGGGGTGTTTCACCCCAGGCGCAGCAGACTCTTTCGTTTCTGAACACAGTTCTCGCGTCGCAAATCGGCTCGTTGATCACGGCAGGTATCGGTCCAATCGTGCTCGCAGCAATTATCCTCCAGTTGATCGTCGGTTCTGGCATGTGGAACATCGATCTATCTTCTCCAAAGGGCAAAGCAGAGTTCATGGGCATGCAGAAGTTCCTTGCCATCATTCTCGCGTTCTTTGAGGCCTACGTGTTCACCAAGTCCTACCTCGTCCCCGTTCCCGGCTACGAGTGGTTGGTTGTCCTCCAAGTGGCCTTCGGTTCCATAATCCTGATGTATTTGGATGAAGTGGTTATGAAGTGGGGTATCGGCTCTGGTATTTCTCTGTTCATCGCTGCCGGCGTTTCCAAGCGTATATTCGTTCGTGCGTTCCTGCCTGGCGACGGCGAGTTCTGGAAGCTCCTGAACTTCCTCGTCTCCGGCAACATCGCGGCAGCAGCTTATCCCCTCTGGCTCTTCGTTGCCACGATCCTTGTCTTCCTGATCGTGGTTTGGTTTGAGGGTGTCCAGGTGGAGATCCCCATCACCTGGGCGCGGGCCAAGGGCGTCGGCGGTAGGTATCCCATAAAGCTCCTCTACCTGACGAACATCCCTGTCATTCTTGCCGCCGCACTCTTTGCAAACATCATTCTGCTCGGCCAAGTCTCCCAGGGAACGATACTTGAGCCTATCTTCGGCCACTACGACCCGCAGACGCACCAGTGGACCTCCATGGGCCTTGCATACTTCGTCACGTCTCCATACAGCGAGCAGCTCATCAAGAACCTCGTGGCAGCGGCCATGGGGACGCCCTATCCCAACCTTGGCCGCGCCTTGATCCACGCTCTCATGTACACCATACTGCTGACCCTGACGTCGGTCTTCTTCGGCTGGCTCTGGCTAGAACTCTCTGGAATGGGCCCAAGGGAGATCGCGCGCCAGCTTGTGCAGTCTGGATTCACGGTGCCCGGATTCCGCAGGGACCCGAGGGTTGTTGAGAAGGTCCTTGAACGCTACATCCCCGTGGTGGCAATCCTTGGTTCTGCCATTGTGGGCATACTAGCGGCGTTCACGGACACCTTCGGAGCGCTGGCGTCCGGTATGGGTCTGCTGCTGACCGTGGATATCGTCTACCGTTACTACGAGCTGCTCATGCGCGAGCAGCTGCTTAACCAGTATCCACAGCTCGGGAAGGTGCTAGGATGATCGTCGTGGTGGGTGGTGTTCCCGGAACCGGCAAGACGTCCGTCATAAAGAAGGCTATGGACTACGAAGACTTCGACTATGTGAACTACGGAGACCTCTTCTTCCAGCTGGCCCGGGAGAAGTACGGTATTACTCACCGTGACGAGATGAGGCGAAAACTATCCATCCACGAGTACAGGGAGCTTCACAGGGCTGTGGCAGATGAAATTCAGCGCATAGATATGAAAGACCTGTCCCGTCCCGTTGTTGTGGACACCCACTTCACCATCGCCACGCCCGTGGGCTTCTACCCCGGCTTTCCCGAGTACATCATTGACAAGATCCCCGCAGTGGCCTGGGTGCTCATAGAGGCAGAGCCAGAGGAGATTCGCGCTCGCAGGGAAAAGGACAAGGACATACGCAAGCGTGGTGGCGGCATAGAGGACGACATCTGGACGCACCAAGATCTAAACAGAAGTGCAGCGCTTCTCTACGCTTACAGGACCAACGGGGCAGTGTACATCATCCACAACAAGCAGGGCAAGCTGGACGAAGCAGCACGAGAGCTTGCAGAGGTGATCAGGAATTGCAGGCTTGGGTAGTCATCGCCATCATTGCCACCGTGATGTACTTCATTCTCTTCGCAATTCGTGCGTTCTTCGGCGTTGAAGAGCGGCAGAAGAAAATGGCGGAGATGCAGAAGCGCCTGAAGGAGGATCCGGAGGCGCTCACGGAGGAAGAGATGGCAGAACTTACGAAGCACATGAGCGTTCTAATGGGCATCTCCATTCTCTCTTTAATACTTTTCTTGCCCATCTACTACGTCATTCGTGCTCGGTACGGTGTCATAGAGACTCCCCTCGGTAAGATGGCGTGGTATTGGTGGTATGCCATCGTTGCCTTTGGGGTTAGCATCATCATTGGAGGTGTAAGGAAATGGTTAGTCCGATCTTGAGGCATCGTAGGGCCGTCCGCCGCAGGACGCCTGGCGGTCGCATAGTCACGCACTATCGCAGGGAGAAGACGTCAAAGCACGTCTGTGCAATCTGTGGTGCTCCCCTCCACGGCGTGCCCCACGGTAAGACGCCTGCAGAGGTGCGCAAGCTTGCCAAGACGGAGCGCAGGCCGGAGAGGATATTTGCAGGTGTTCTCTGCGCTTCTTGCACTCGCAGGGTTCTTGAGGAAGCGTTCTACGTGAAGCACGGTGTCAAGGATATGAGTGACGTTGATATGGTTCTGCGCCCCTTCGTGAAGCAGGCGCTCAAGGTGGTGGAGTGAAATGATGGTTCCAGGTCGCGTTTGCGTCAAGATCACTGGCAGGGACGCTGGTCGCAAGGTGGTCATCGTCAAGGTGTTGGACGACGTCTACGTCGAGGTCGTTGACAGGAGCGGCAAGCACTCCAAGGTGAACAAGCGTCACTTGCTGCCTACTGAGCGCGTGGTGGACGCCAGTAGCGACGAAGCGGCTGTAAAGGCGCTGGAGGAGTGACCATGCCCTTTCCGTGGGAGGGCCCAAAGCGGTTCCTCGTCCGTGCAAAGGAGGAGCAAGGGCCGTGGGGGAAGCGACCGGAGGAGCGTACGGTGGAGGAGCTCCTCCAGGCGTCTATTATCCCCCTTGACAAGCCCTCTGGACCCACTTCCCACGAGGTTGTTGCATGGATTCGCAAGCTCCTGCATCTGAAGAAGGCCGGACACGGCGGCACCCTTGACCCCCCTGCCACCGGTATGCTCCCTGTGGGTGTGAATGCTGGCACGAAGGTTCTTCAGGCCCTTCTCAGCGCGGGTAAGGAGTACGTGGGCATTCTCCGTCTCCACGGTGACGTTCCTGAGGAGAAGATACGAGAGGTTGCAAAGAACTTCGTCGGTGATATATACCAGAGGCCCCCCGTGAAGTCCGCTGTCAAACGACGCCTGCGCATACGCACAATATACTACTTAGACATCATCGAGGTGGACGGCAGGGACGTTATCTTCCGCGTGGGCACATCTGCCGGCACCTACGTCAGAAAGATCTGCCACGACTTGGGCATGCTCCTGGGTGTTGGCGGGCACATGGCAGAACTAAGGCGAACACGAGTTGGCGCGTTCAGCGAGGACAATGCAGTAACGTTGCAAGACGTGGTGGACGCCTATCACTTCTGGAAGGAGAACGGCATGGAAGGGCCCATTCGCAAGGTCTTCCTCCCCGTAGAAACTGCCGTGGTGCACCTCCCCAAGATCATTATTCGCGATTCAGCAGTGGCTTCCATCACCCACGGAGCGGATCTCGCGGTTCCTGGGATACTCGAGGTGCAGGCAGACATCAAGCAGGGCGACAAGGTAGCGCTCATGACTCAGAAGGGGGAACTCGTTGCTCTCGCTCACGCGCTTATGGATGCTGAGCAGATGGTAGAAGAAGAGCGCGGTATCGCAGCGGACGTTGATCGCGTGATAATGGATCAGTCCGTGTATCCACCCATGTGGAGAAAGAAGACCAACGCGCAGGATTCGGCGCAAGAGGAAGATGCGTAAATAGAAGCTTTTTAATCCCTACGCATCCCTTCTCATATACTGGTTTTCAAGGGTGATCATGTGACGGCTAAGGAAACAGTGGAGAGGGACATCGTCCGTCTCGTGGACGTAGACCTGGACGGTACCCTGCCCATACACAAGGCACTGCTGAAGGTGAAGGGCATCGGCCCGAATTTCGCAAGAATGGTGGAGATGAAGTTCTGCGAGGAAGCAGGCCTCCCTGACGACATTCTCCTGGG
>JALTCQ010000132.1 GCA_027074515.1 Microcaldota archaeon
GGGACAGTGTGGAGATCTCCAAGGGCAAAACGAGCTTCGTAGCACGGCCCGCTGCAATCTGCTCCAGCGCCTTGATGTAGTAGTAAGCAAGGGCCTTATCGTCCAGATCCTTGGCGGCGGACTTCACAGCCTCGATCTGAGCCTTCTCAGCCTTTGCCCGCTCAATAGTAGCCAATTTATGCTGCTCTGCCTCTCTTCTTTCGTGCATTGCCTCCATCAGCTCTGGGGGCAGCGTCACGCTCTTTAACTCTACGGAAACGACATCCACACCCCAGTCGCTCACGAGGTTCTGGAGATCCTTGCGTAACTGGGCGTTAATGGCCTCTACGTTAGAAATGATCTCTTCCGCGGTCATCCCGCCAGCGATTTCACGGATCTTGGATTCTACGAAGAGAACTGCGGCGTTCTTGTAGTCCTGAACGGCGAGAACCGCCTTGGCAGCGTCCACAACGCGGAGATAAATAACGGCATCGATGGTTACCTGTATGTTATCCTTGGTGATGACCTTCTGCGGCGCGATATCCACCGTCTGAACACGGAGATCCACGCGGACGAACTCTTCGACGAATGGAAGTATGAAAACCCACCCAGGTCCACGAACACCAACGAATTTACCGAACCTGAAGACCACTGCCCGCTCGTAATCGAGTAGCTGAACGAGCATATCTGATTTCGCCGCACCGTAGAGGAACGCGAGAAGCAAGAGGCTAACGGCGAAAACCACAAGGTTTTGGTTCACGGCGGCCCAGATGAAGAAGAACAGACCGATTATAGCAGCAAAGAGAAGCCCTCCGAAGATGATCGCCCGCATGGCATTCTGATTCATACTTAAAAAACGAAGAGGGAGTATTTTAATACAATGGCTGAACGCATTCTCGTGCTCGTAGTGGACAGGGACGATGACGTGGGCGTTAAGGCGGGCGCAGAGGGGCCTATAATCGGCGAAGAGGAAAACGTGGAGGTAGCCAAGCGCCTCGCCCTGGCAGATCCAGAGGATACTGATGCGAATACCATATTCTACGCCATAAAAATCGCCAAGGAGCTGAGGGAGAAGGGGAACATCGTTAACGTGGCAACAATAACGGGCCACAGGAACCTGGGATTCCTCGCGGACATGCGCATACGCGACCAACTAAAAGAAGTGCTCAACAGGGTTCCCGCCGACGGCGTGGTCTTCGTCACGGACGGCGCGGAGGACGACCAGGTAATCCCAATCATCACGTCCTACGTCCCGATCATTGCAAAGCGCACCCTCATCATGAAGCAGTCCCCAGAGATGGAAAGAACATTCTACGTGATAAAAAATGCGCTGCGCGATAAGGACCTCGCTCCAATCGTCCTAGGCGTTCCTGGGATCATCCTGCTCCTCTGGGCAATCCTTGGAAACTTGGGAATAAAGCTCATACTCGGCGTGGTAGGCGCATACCTCTTCGCGAAGGGCTTTGGGATATGGGACGCCACGGAGGACGCGATAAAGACGATCGTGAAGGGCATATCATTCCGCGGTCCGGGTGCTCCGTTCTACCTGCTTGCCCTGGCGTTCCTGGTCGTGGCCGGCTACACGACGTATCAGAACTACATAGCCACCACGGGCGCCGGCGCGATCTACTCGGCAACCCGCGCGGCCATTGGTTTCACGTCCATCTCAGCCCTCATGTACCTTACGGGAAGGATGCTAGACGCGCACTACAACAAGAAGGCATTCAAGATCGGAAAATACCTGAACTACGCGGCGCTGGTAGTAGTCGTTTGGATCCTCTCAGACGTGACGATAATGACCCTCAGGAGCAACGCCAATATGGAAACACTCTACTCCGCGGCGGCGGGGAGCATCATATTCTACATAGCCATCGCCCAGATCGCCAAGCAGTTTGAAGAAGCTATAAAGCACTCAGAGAAGCTCGTGGGCGCTCCAGCCATGGACAAGAAGGGTACGAGGCTGGGGGTAGTTCGAGCCGTTGACAAGGAAAGAGGAATCATAGAGATAGCCTCTGGAAAACGCCGCATCCAGGCCCCTCTAGAGAAGATAAAAGTGGACGTAGATGGAGTTTACGTATCGGTGTAGCTAATGCTCGCATTCAAGGGAAACTACGAGGAGATTGTCCTATTCTACATAATCACCCTTGCCCTCGCCGCATGGATCGCCTACCCATACATCCTATCGGGCGGACCACAGGCTCCAGGGGGCGACCAACCGAGCACCGCAGGAGTGTTCTTCGTCGAAATACTTGTAGCCACGGCAGTTTTCCTCGCAATAATAAAACTCTTCCCCTGGCTCTTCAAATGGACAATCCTGGGGCTCGAAATCCTCTTCCTCTTCGTCAGCGTGTTTATACTTTTGGCAGACATATCGGCTGCTGCTGGACTCGTGGCAGGCATCCTTGCGGTGGTCGTTAGGTTAGTATACGGCAACAACGAGCTCGTGCAAAACGTATCCACCGCGCTCATCGTGGGAATAACCATCGCCATCGTTGCGGCGGGCCTTTCCCCCGTGGTAACGCTCCTGCTCCTCGTGATACTGGCAGTGTACGACTACGTCTCTGTTTTCGTCACGAAACACATGGTAACCCTCGCGAAGGCCGTGGCAGGGCCAGGAGCAAAAGTGGGTCATGGGGAGAAACACCTCTTGGGCGCGGGGGACGTGGCGATCCCGGGCATGTTCGCAATATCCTTGGCCCGTGCATCTCTTCTCGCGTCCGTCCTCGCGAGCATCGGCACGGTGCTGGGGCTCCTGTTCACCACGTGGCTGGCAAGGAGATGGAAGCGAGTTCTCCCCGCCCTCCCCAGCATAGGCTTCGTGGAACTGGCACTTGCAACGTTGGGCCTTATAATCTGATGGAGCGGAATAAGAGTATGCAGCTCGGCCTAGTGGGCAAACCATCCTCTGGCAAGACGACGTTCTTCAACGCGGCAACGGAACAGAGTGCCAAGACAGCACCGTACCCATTCACGACCATCGAGCCAAACGTGGGCGTTACCTGGGTCCGTGCCAAGTGCCCGCACGTGGAAATCGGGAAGGAGTGCAACCCCAAGCACGGTTTCTGCATGGCAGGTGAGCGATTCATCCCCGTGGAGATAATAGACGTGGCAGGTCTCGTTCCGGGGGCCCACGAGGGCAGGGGACTCGGAAACAAGTTCCTGGACGACCTGCGACAGGCACACGTTCTCATACACGTGGTGGACGCCTCCGGCTCGTCAGACGCGGAGGGGAACGCCCTAAAACCCGGGGAGAGAGACCCGGCAGAGGACGTGGAGTTCCTAAGAGAGGAGATCCTTGCGTGGATTCAGGGTATTGTAGCGAAGGCGTGGGATAAGGCCAAGAGAATACCCAACGACAAGAAGGACCAGACCCTCGTAGAACACTTCACAGGCTTGGGGATCACACCAGACCAGGCAGAGGACATTCTGAACAAGCTCGGTTATCCGGAAGGGAAGGAAAGAGAGTGGGCAGAAGCGCTGCTCCAATTCAAGCCTATTATCATCGCGGCAAACAAGGTAGACGTAGATCCCGCACCCGACAACGTAAAAGAGCTCCAGAAAAAATACAAACACGTCATACCCACCTCCGGCATCGCTGAGTACACGCTGAGGAAGGCTGCCAAGGCAGGAGTTGTAAAATACATTCCAGGAGATGCGGACTTCGAGATCATTGGAAAACTAACACCGCAACAGCGGGAGGGCCTGGAGTACATACGTGAAAGAGTTCTTGAGCCATTCGGCAGCACGGGAGTCCAGCAGGTGATAAACACGGCCGTATTCGACGTTCTGAGTTACAAGGTGGTCTACCCCGTGGAGGATGAGAACAAGTGGACGGACAAGAAAGGCAACGTTTTACCCGACGCGTTCCTCCTCCCACCGGACGCCACGGCGCTTGATCTGGCATACGCGGTGCACACAGACATAGGGAAGAAGTTCATCGCCGCAATAGACGCGAGGACAAAGAAGAGGGTGGGAAAGGACCACGTGCTGAGAAACGGCGACGTGATAAAGATCGTGGCGGGGAGGTAAGTATATATACCGTTTGCCACAAAAGTATAATCATGTATACCACCATTAAAGTATCTCGCGATATGAAGGAAATCCTGGAGAACATGAAGATCTCCCCGTCAGAGTCCTACGAAGACGTCATTTGGGACCTGATAGAGGACCATCTGGAGCTAAACCCGGAGTTCCGCAAGAGCTTGGAACTGGCAGAGAGGGAAATTGAAGAGGGCAAAACGGTCAGCATGGCGGAGCTTCTGGAAGAGCTGGAGGAAACGCAATGAACGTAAAGTACAGCAAACAAGCGGTCCGGGACATAAAAACACTCCCAAAGAGCGTCCAAAAACACGTGATCAGCGTGCTCCAACGAGCAAAGATAAACCCGTGGAAATACGTGCGGAGGATCGTGGGAACAAGCTGGTACCGACTGAGAGCAGGAGAGTACAGGATTATAGTCAAGATATCTGGCAATACGATATACGTCCTGCGCGTTGCCCACCGTAAGAACATATACAGGGGTCTGCCATGAGATTCCTCATCCTTGGAGACACACACGTGCCAGATAGGGCGGCGGAACTGCCAGACGGGGTAAAAAGGACTGTGGAAAGCAAGAAATATGACGAGATACTGTTCACGGGAGACGCGACGGAGTACTCGGTTCTCCACTACCTCGAGCGCCACGCAAAAACATACGCAGTCCGCGGGAACATGGATTTCCTAGAACTACCAAGATTCCAGATCATCGACGTGGAGGGGCATCGGATTTTCCTATTCCACAGCACGGAGGTACGGCCCCGCGGCGATCCAGACCAGCTCTGGGAGTATGGAAAGACTGCAGGAGCAGACATCGTCGTTTTCGGTCACACGCACAAGAGAGATGTCTACGAGTACAAAGGCTTGCTGTTCGTGAACCCAGGGACTGCAACTGGGGCGTGGGGTGGTGCAACAAGGGGCGAACCAGAGTCCCTCGCAGTATTAGAGCTAACAAAGAACAAGGCAACGGTTCTGATGATGAAGGGCGGTGCTCCTGAGTTCTTGGCACATTACAGGTACGACGGAGGGTGGGAGAACGTATGAAGATCCTCATCGTTTCGGATATCCACGCGGACGCAGATGCTCTTGACCGAATTCTCGTAAAAGAAAGGGGCTGGGATCTATTCCTCTTCGCCGGAGACGCGGTTGGCAGGGGGAAGAAACCCAACGAAGTGATAGAAACCCTGAGAAGTCTGGACAACGTCTACGCCGTTCTGGGCAACTGGGACTACGCAGTAATAACGGGAAAAGTAGACATGGCCAGAAAACAGGAGGATAGGGAAGATGTGGGGTGGACGCGCTCCGTGCTGACGAAAGATAACATACACTGGCTCCAGATGCTTCCCCTTGTCAAGGAGATCACGGTAGAGGGAAAAAAGATCACACTAGTCCACGGCTCGCCAGACGTGGCGCTATACGGCTACATCTACCCTTGGACGGACAAGGCAACGATGCGCGCGTACTTGAAGGAAACGGACATCCTCGTAGTCGGTCACACGCACATACCCGTGCTCTTCGAGTGGAACACAAAGACGTGGGGGCGGAGGATACTCATAAACCCCGGTAGCCCATCGTTCCCCGCAAGTGGGGCAAAGAGAACGTACGCAGTGCTGGACACGGGAGAGTGGAAGGTCAAGATTCGGAACGTCTAGACAGCATCTTGCTGAGAGCTTCAGCAAACTCGTGAATCTTGCGGGCAGAATCACCTGACGCAGCACGACCGAGATTGTGCAACGCAGCGATAAACTTATCTACATGTTCCGCAGGAATTACAACACGCTCACCCCTGTACTCGTGATGAAAAGAGCCAAAGGGCTGAAGATACTTGAATGCCTTGAGCGCATGCGTCTCCTCGTGCCCGTGCTTCGCGAGGATGCGTGTGGTGTCAAACACGAGATTCCCATGCCGGTCTACATAGACATTGGCAGAATCGCCTAAAAGATCCCTTAGCTTTAGTACCGCGGCAGTGGCGCCAGAGACAAGATAAGAATTCTGCATCTTGCCAGGACGGGCACGTACAGCTTCTTCGTCAGCAGCGGAACGACCACGGTCCGAAGAGACTGGCACCAAATTCAGCTCATCTACGACCTCTTTTGCTGCCCGTTTCAGCGCGCGATGGTTAGACCACGCCTTGTTAACATCTCCACCAAATTTCTGGTATAGGCGTAGAGCAACTCTCTTCTTATCTGAAAGCGACTTGATGCCCTTACGAACCTGCTCAAGGGCGGGGTGAGTATCTATGAGCTCAATAAATGGATCTATGCTTAGGCGCGTAGGACCAGAATACGCAGAACCCGCAGATTCGCCGCGCACCTCGTGGCGGAGCATCTTCTCGTATTCTCCGAGTCTAGATGCTTTCAGACGTGCCAAAAGGGGGAGCAGATCCGCCGGCGACTTCGTCTGAACAAAGCGAGACAGTAGATCCGTTGCTCCCGTCCGCTGCAGCTCAAACCGCACAACATCTTCTGGCAGAGAATTGATCTTGGAAACGAGATTACTTCGCTTGACTGCATTAACCAGGGCGAGGAATGCGTGGGGATTGTCCTTTGGAGAGATGCCAGCAGATTTTAGTATACGTTCAGCGGCGATGGCCTCCGGAGTATTCTGAACCGTAGAAATCGCCTTGAACACAGACACGTTGCCCTTAGGCCCAGATGAAAGCAAAGAGGATTTGGAGAACGATAAATTCTTGGCAGCAGACTTAAGACTCCCGTAATTCAGGAAAACGCGCAAATCGTCCGCGAGCGCGTCCCTATCCCTCGTTCTGACCAGGGTAACGAGATCCTGCGGCGAGATGTCCTTGTGTCCCAAAACAGCAAGAGCACGAAGGTAAGGATCCCCTTTGTCCAGCAAGGCAAGTGCATTGGCGAGCTTTCTGAAATCCTCCGGGGTAAGAGAAGAGTAAACATCTCTGCGCTCGCGGAGATTGTCCAAAATATCGCTTGCCCGCACAGAATGCATTCCAGACACGGGTCTAACGTATGCGCGCTTGTTCCTGTCAGAAACAAGCTTCGCAAGTTCCACAAATGCACGAGGGTGTACAAAACCCTGGAGCTCGGGGAACTTCCTGGCAAACTCAAGGGTGTCCAAAAACCGTTTATCTCTATTGTGGAGCTTGCGGAAGAGGTACTGGTAGAATATATCCACGCTCTCCTCGTCAGGAGGGCGATGCCGAGACACCCAGCTGACCAGCCAAGAGGGCAGATGCTCCACATGATACGCGGAGTACAACAACTTGCTCCCAAAATCTTCGGACACGCCAGCAGGATCCACTGTAAGGGAGAGTCCATGCGGTGCAAGTATCTCATTCAGTACCTCTTTTGACGTTTTAACAGACTCGTGGATGCTCTTGGTGAAAAGATCGTCCACCAGACGCCCCACAGCCAACACAGCATGGCCAAAGTACCTGGGGGATTTCACAACGAAACCCAGCCCTACATAGTCCGCTGGAACGTGCTCAGTAGAGCCCACCTCATCGGAACGGATGGGGAACTGAACTTCCAAATGCTGTTCAGGATCTCCAAGCCCGGAACGTTGGAACTCCTCGCGAATGTAATCCATAACTAAGTCCTTGAATGGCTTTCCAAAGTATTTCTTAGATATCGTTTCCTGTAGCTCAAGCGTGGCAGGGTGTATAAACGTGGTAACCCGCGCGCCAGATACTGCATCCTCTCCCAGAAGATTCGCAGTATCAGCAAGCTCATAATACTTTTTGTGCAGGGTTTTATGAAGCCCGGGAATACCCGCGGAATAGCGAATAAGCTTGTCCAACCACTCAATCTTTCTGCGCGCGGACTCGGGAACATCTACCACAGAAGAAAAAAGAATTCAGATTATTTAACGTTACTGGCTCGCAGCATCCTTCAACCACTTCTCCACCGTTTCCTTCCCGTAAAGCATCTCCATCTGCTTCTTCCCATCTTCCGTCAGCTCCTTGGGATTCCAAGGGGGGTCCAGCTCCACTTCCACTTCCACGTTGCCAACGCCTTCGATCTTCTTCAAGGCGTCCTCAACCATCTTGGTGAGTAACGAACCGTATGGGCACATCGGGGACGTCCAGGTCATCTTCACGTAAACATCGTCGCCGTTAATCTTTATCTCACGAATCAGACCCAAATCATAGACGTTCACAGGAATCTCAATATCGTACACGGTCTTCAGCGCGTCAATTACCTTCTCCTTTTCAACCATAGAATTAACGGTGTTAAAAAGGGTTAAAAATCAACGGCCCCGTTCCAAAGCCCTTGCAACGGTGCGAAGGAGATACGCCACGTGGTGTTCAGCGTTCTTCGGACCATAAACGTGTACTTCCGTCCCGGATTCGCCAGGTCTGAGAATCAATCGGCTGAGCGGATACGGATCCGAAGGGTCATGAGGCACAGGCTCCCTGAAGAGCACCTCGTAGGCGTGTTCGTTCTCCGTTCCCACGTGTCTGTACGCACCCACTTGGAACTGCTTCCTGAAGTTCAACTCGCGGAGGACGAGGCGATGAAGTTCTTCAGGATCCACATCTACGTGCATGGACACGTGAATGAGTCCCTCGGGGGCGTCGTGATGCAGGAAAACATCGTACTTGAAATCCTTCAGCTGTTCGTGGTTAAACCGCTCTGCTTCCGGCATGAAACCACCAGAGAAAAAACGAAGGAGATTAATAAAACCGCACCCATATTCCACCATGCGTTACGAACCTGCGCCCGACGTCGAAGCACTGGCGAAGAAGATTGCGCACACGTTGGGCATGAACTGGCTGGACTTCGATCGAATTCACTTCCTCCGCACTCACGGCTCAAAATCAAGGGCAATTGCGCGCGTCTCTGGCCTGCCAAGGGTGTTCCAAATATCGTTGAACGTTCCCGCGCACTACGTGGTGGAAGTTATTGCAGAGAGGTACGATAGGCTCGGCCAGGGCGAGAAGGAGAAGGTAATCATCCACGAGCTCCTGCACATCCCTAAGAGCATGGGCGGGGGATATAGACATCACGATTACGTTAATAGGAGAAGGGTGGAGGCGCTGTGGGGAGCATACAAGCTCAGGGAGAAGTAATAGTCGTCCCCACGAAGCTCTTGCCGCTCAGGAGGCGCTCCAGGTTCTTCAAGTCCTTGCTCACGATGTAAGCCTTTATCTTTGACCTGCGAAGGATCTCGGCGGCGGCGAGGTCCATGGGCACGTGGAAACCTGGCTCCCTTGTGTCTTCCCGGGCAATGAGGGCAACGAACTCGTCGTGCGTGATTCTGTCATACCGCCTCGCGTCGTCGTTGGTCCTTGGATCCTTGTCATACACTCCATCCACGTTGGTGATGTTGATGAGTGGAAGCCCCGTCACCTCTGCAAGGAGCGCGGCGCCGTAGTCTGACGTCACTCCTGGCATGGTACCCTTCACGATGGCGGTGTAGTGCTTCATGACCGCTTTTGCCCTCCAAACGTC
This sequence comes from Microcaldota archaeon, assembly GCA_027074515.1. Lineage (GTDB taxonomy): Archaea > Iainarchaeota > Iainarchaeia > JAADDC01 > JAADDC01 > SZUA-1452. The sequence continues at coordinate 9,441 of JALTCQ010000132.1, forward strand.
CGCCAGCGGCTCGGGATAAGCGCTCTGAAGGGCGGAGACGAGGAGCCAGGCATTGGCGTGTGTTGCGATGATGCCTGCCTCGTCCATCTCCGTTTTCGTCCCCCCGAGGAGGCGAACAGCCCAGGAATAGTCCCTTGCAGTCCTACCGCCGCCGGCAACAAGCCCAAAGCGCATACCTGCCTCGTAATGCCGATCTATAAGCCGAGCAAACCTGCGGATCCACGGGACGTCTATGCGGTCTGGCACCATGACGGAACCGCCCACGGAGATCACGAAGCCCCGATGCATGCATAAAAAACGTTAGCCTGATATAAAAAGGGAGAGGCGTATGGACGAAGCAGCGCTGAAGCGACTGATCAGGGAGTTGGAGGACATCCGAGGGACTGGAACGCAGCTCATCTCGCTCTACATCCCGCCAAAGTACCCTCGAGGCGACATAATGAGCATGCTCACCGACGAGCACAGCAAGGCGGGGAACATAAAGGACAAGACAACGAGAAAGAACGTCCAGGCGGCGCTGGCAAAGATCATGGGCTACTTAAAGGCCATAGACTACAAGCTGCCTGAAAACGGCCTCGTGGTGTTCTGTGGAAACATATCGCAAAAACCGGGCGAGCAGGATATCCGTTTATACTCTGTGGCGCCCCCCGCGCCAGTATCAAAGATTTATCGATGTGATTCAACGTTCTACCTCGATCCCCTGCGCGAGATGGTCAAGCCCACGGAGTACTACATGATCGTCACAATGGATGGAAAGGAAGCCACCATCGCCCTGGTCAAGGGCAACACGTATGATATTGTTGCGCGCATCCGCTCACTGGCACCGGGTAAGCACCACGCGGGCGGCCAGTCGGCCCGTCGATTTGAGCGCCTGAGGGAAATTGCAGACAACGAGTACCTGAAAAAGGTGGCGGAGGAGATAAAGAAGACGTTCGAAGAAGCGGGCGACGCGCTGAAGGGAATCATACTCGCAGGACCAGGGCCAAAGAAGAACGAGTTCTACAACAAGGACTACCTGCCGAACAACGTCAAGGAGAAGGTCCTTGGCATCATAGACACGGGATACACAAACGAATACGGTATAAGAGAAGCCCTGGAAAACGCGAAGGACATACTGAAGGATGCGGAGATCGTGAGGCAAAAGCAGGCAGTGGACAAGTTCATAGGCGAGGTCATAAAAGGTGGCTTGGCTGAATACGGGCTGGAAAATGTGTATCGGGCGCTAAAGGAGGGAAGGGTGGACACGCTCCTTGTTTCTGAAGATGCAGAGGCGTGGGTGGGTAAGTTCGTCTGTCCAAAGTGTGGAACTGAAATAGAGAAGATATCCAAGGACGCGGAAGAATTGAAGAAGATGGAAGTACAATGCCCCAACTGTGGAAGCACCATGCAGTTAGACGTCATAGAAGATGCCATAGACGAGATGATGGAGATGGCAGATGAGACAGGCGCAGAGGTGTTCATGATATCGCCGGAAACGGAGGAGGGCCAGAAGCTCTCCAGAGGGTTTGGCGGCGTTGGAGCCATCGTGAGGTATAAGGCATGATTCTACGGTATAGAGACCTGGCTGCACGTGTGTACGACGATAAAATCCGTTTCCCCACGTTCTTACCAAACAGCCAGAGGAGCGAAGGCACGGACGGCATCCTCGTGAATGTGTACAGAATCTGGACGGACAAGGACTACAGAAGAATCGTAAGAAAGAACGTCCACGAATACACTGAGCACGACGGATTCATCCTGCCCGAATCAGGCTGGCAACAGATAGAAAAGTACGAAGACGACGTTACCAACGAGGAAATAGTGGAAACGCAGGAAAACATGGGTTTTAACGTTATCGCACCGCTGGCAGCCAGCAAGGTAAAAGATGCAATCATAAACGCGCGCATAGCAAGGGAAGAAACGCAAAAACCACTGTTCCTGGAGATTCCTCAGCACTGGACCGAGGAGGAAATCAAACAATTCGTCGGAGAAACGAAGGAGTGGGCCTGGGGCTACGGGACGAAGGGGGACAACACCGACAAGATATTGTTCATCGCTCAGGCGATTCCACGGAGCGCAAAGCTCCACGTCTTCGGCATACACCACCCCGCGGTCATCCCCATCCTCGCGGCAGCGGGTGTGGACTCTTTCTCCTCCGGCGCGTTCTCCCGCTATGCCGAGCAGTGGTTATACATAACTGACTCTTCTATAGTGCCGATCACGCGCATGGACGAACTACCCTGCTCCTGTCCGTCCTGCGCCAACAGAACACCAAAAGAACTGGACTACGATACTCTGCGCCAGCACAACCTCAACCAGTTCGTTGTGGAGATCAAAAGAACGAGAAACGCCATCAAAGAAGGCAGGCTATACGAGTACGCGAAAAGAAGGGCGCTGACACATCCGCGCCTGTGGAGCGCATTCAAGAAAATCGTCCGGTCAGACTGGGTCCTGGAGAATCAGCCGTTCCCAAAGCAGAGTAGTATATACGACTTTGGAGATGTAGAAGAGCGGCCAGAGTACAGGATTGGGCTAGAAAAGGCAAGGAAAATGGGAGTAAAGCCAGAAGATCTTGCATATGCGTATCCATTCGGCCAGACGTATCCAGAACAAATAAAGGAACGTCCAGAGCCAGAAAGATTCGTACGCGCGGTGCTGAAGTACTTCTGGGGGCTGGAACTAGAGGGCGTTGAGTGGAAGGAGCGCCACGGCATACCAAGGGATCTATTCTGGAAGGGGGAGCGCATAGGGCAGATACGATACGAGGATGGTGCATTCATCCCGACTATAAAGGGTGCAGAGCTGATTGCGAAAAGAACGGAGGCGCCGAAGAACAGAATCGTGCTGAACGAGAAAGGAGTAAAAAGGCTGAAAGAAGACAAGACGCCGCTAACGACCAACGCGGTGGACTGGGATCCAGAGCTACGGCCGTATCAGGAAGTAATACTGGTGGATGAAGAGGACCGAGTGGTAGGCACAGGGAAGAGTATGGTGACGGCAAGGGAGATGAAAGAACTCGTCTGTCCCGTGGTCAAGCTTCGTCATCGAGTGAAATGATGCCAGAAACGCCGCGAGGGTCGTCTATCTCAAGGGTGAATTTTTTCTTGCCTTCCTTTGCATCGCGGATCTCCTTCAGTGCTTCGTCTCTTGCTTTTCGCTCATCGTCACTTTCTGGCACGATCTTCTTTGCCGCGGACTCAAATCGGTCAAGCACACCCTCTACAGTTGTTATAAAGCCGTTGGAGAATGGACCGGGATGCATCTCGAGGTCAAACTCAGGTATGCGAAGGCTGGCAGAGGAGGAACGAACCACGAGATCATTGAGGCGTTTGGGATCGTCCACGACAATACGCAGCTTCTTGTGGCCCCTGTCCTCCAGTTCAATCACGTCTGTATGAGTATACCCACAGGAGGAGCACTTTGACGTCATTATGACGGCGTGCCCGAAGTGGGGAAGCTCTTTCTCCATAATCACGGTGCGCAGGGTTTTCTTACCACAGGCAGGGCAGACAGCATTTTCTATGACCTGTGGTTCCATGAGCAAAAATGATCCAAAGAAGTAAAAACCCTAACCAGCCGATTAATACCATGCCCAGACGTAAGAGTAGCAAAAAGAAGGAAGAAATTGATGAGAAGAATGCCGTCAAGGAGCAGGCGGCAAAGAATGAAGAAAAGAAAAAGGACGTGAAGATGGAGAAAAAGGAGGTAAAGAGCCAAAAGAAGGAAGAACACGTGGAAAAGACGGAAAAGAAAGCAAAGAAGGCGGCAAAGCAGCCCGTGAATCCGACGTACGCGGTCATCGGCATCGCAGCGGTTGTTCTGGTCGTAGGCATTGTCATTGGGATGTCCATAGGCGGCACGGCAAAAACAACGAGCACCGCAAGCTTCTCCAAGCCCGTGGCGTACGTTATAACTGACCCATACTGCTCATTCTGCAACGACGCGCTCAACAAAGGGATAGACCTGCTAAAGACCCAGTTTAACTTTTCAGACAAGGAGTTTGACGTGAAAAGAATATCGTTCTCCGACAAAGAAGCCCAAGAGATATACAAGGCTATAGAAACGGCAAATCCCCAGCTCGCATTCATTCCCTCTATCGTATTCGAGGGGAACATCCAAAACACAGGGTTCTACAAGAGCCTGGACAGCCTGGCAAAGAAGAGGGGCTTTGACATATCAAGGGTAATTATCCCTGCTGGAAAGTACTACGTTCTAGCGCCAGCGTGGGTAACGCACCGCTATGACCCGAGCAAACCCGAAACAAAGGTCTATATATACACGGATCAACCAGTTCAGCTATACAGACTGGCTGGAGCGATAATGAACACAGGGGACAACATTATTGTGGAGTTTAAGCAAAAGGACGGGGATTATCTGTACAAGATAGAAGGCCCCACGAGCGTCATATCCAAAATAAAGCAGTACTTCCCCAACGCAGAGGTTACAAACACAACGATAACGGTTCCGCTAATCAAGGCAGAGATAAAAGCCGCGAGCAAGCAGGTAGCAGACCAGGTGGCGCAGTTCCTCCAAGGGGCAATGCAGGGCGTCCAAGCGACGGAAGACGGGCAGCCAGACAAGAATACATACTTCGTAGAGGTCATAACGAACAGGCCCGACGTCATCGGAAAGATTGTGCCTCCCGAGTGGAACAGGGATGGAAACGTGTTCTACGTGCTGAAGGCAAAAAAGCCAGTGGTGGACCTCTTCGTCATGAGCTACTGCCCATACGGCCTGCAGGCGGAGAAAGCGATCATACCAGTGATCAAACTACTGGGCAACAAGATTGACTTCCACGTACGCTTCGTAAACTACTCCATGCACTACACTCGGGGAGAGATCACAGAGAACAGCAGGCAGTACTGCATCCAGGAGAAAGACGACAACGCGTACCTCAACTATCTGAGCTGCTTCACAAAGACAGGGAACGCAAACGCGTGCATGAAGCAGGCAGACATCAACGCGGCAGAGATCAACGCATGTATTAACGCATTAGACAAGGAGTACAACATCACAGCGACTCTCAACAACCGCGCGTCATGGGGCGGCATGTTCCCGCCGTACCCCGTAGAAGACCAGATGAACAAGGACTACAGCGTACGCGGCTCCCCAACGTTGGTAATTCAGCACGTTCCAATGGGTGGAGCACCCAGGAACCCAGAGGCGCTAAAGGAGCTCATATGCGCCGCGTTCCTGAACCCTCCAGCAGAGTGCAGCACCACGCTGTCGTCCCAGAATACGAGCCCGGGATTCGGGAGCAGTGCAAATGCAAGCGCATCTGCAGGCAGCTGCGGATGAACGGGGTAAGGTTTTAACAGCCACCCACCTTTCTTTTTACTATGGTTGATAGAAAAGACACAAACAGCGCGAAACTCATTCTGGCGGTCATTGGAGCTGCCGTTATCGGAGCTGTGCTCGGAGCAATATTGGTTATGCAGGCAATGGGAACAAGGCCAGGCGACAGAACGGTATATATCGTAGAACCAAGCTGGTGCAGCAGCTGTAACACCGCGTTTGCACCATTGGAGAAAAAGCTGGAGCAATCTGCAACAGCTGATGGCTGGAAGGTGATAAAGCTGTCCGCGCTGAGCCCGCGGACGAAGCAGCTGGCAAAGGAATTAAACACAAATATCCTCTCGGTGCCCGCAGTAATAGTTAAGGGCGACCCGAGTAGCGCAGGGTTCCTGAAGAAGCTGGGAGCACGGTTACAGAGAGTGGGAGATTACTACATCGTTGTTCCGAGTTGGCCCACAGGAGTGGCAGATGTAACGAAGGGATGGGTAGACGTGCAGGCGTATCTGGATAAAAACGTGATAGACAAGAACCGCGTGGTCCAACTCGTCGAGCAGAGCATCCCAAACGCGAGAATAAGCATTCACATGGCCAAGGGACCATATGTGCTGCTCGTTACAGCCCCACCTGGAACGTTGGGTCTCCTAGCAGCACGAATCCCGATAGCAGAGAAGACAGAAGCCAGCATAGAGATTCCACGGGTAGTGGCAAACGTCTCAGGAAGCCAGAAGCTTGTGCAGGAGATAAACGCAGCGCTTCGGGCGAGCATACCTGGAATTGGCGTGCAGGAATCTAACATACCAGTGACGGGGCTGGCAACGATCCAGACAAACTGGCCAGAGCTCGTGGCAAAGGCGATACCGGGCAGCCAGATCTACAACAACGTTGTAGTCGTCCCGAGACAGGAAACTGTGGCGCTAACGCTCTACCTGGACGTGAACAGGGAGAGCAAGGTACTAAAAGAGTTAAACGAGCTTGCTCCCACGGTTGGAGCAAGAATTCATGTTAGTCCGATATACATACTGCTCCTACGGAACGGGCAGGTCACAACGCCGGAAGAGGGAGGCACAGAAGAGGCTCTGCGAGAGTACTGCGTGTACGCGAACTACGGAGGAGCGGCATGGCTGAGGTTCGCCCTTGGAGAGGACGTAAACGTGGATGAGAACACTATCCAGAAATGCGTCCAGAAGAATGGCCCACAAATCGCCCAAGTGTTCCTGAATCAAACGTACGCAAAGAGGATAACAAAGCAAGCAGTGGTGGCGAACGGCTGGTACGTGACGGACAGCCCCAAGGATGCTGTATGCACCCTCCTGAACAACGTGCCCGCAAACGTATGCAGGGGGTGAAGCAATGAAGGTGAGATATTTAGGCCACTCCGCGTTCCAGCTGATTGGCTCCAAGAACGTCCTGATTGACCCGTTTCTCTCGGGAAATCCCATGGCAGCAGAGCTTAACGGCAAGCCGGACCTTATCCTCGTAACGCACGCGCACGGAGACCATCTCGGCGACGCGGTGGATCTGTCCAGACGTTTTAACGCGCCCATCGTCTGCATGTACGATATAGCCCAGCACCTCCGCGGTGTAAACGTGTACGGTATGAACTACGGGCCTGCGAGGATAGAGGGGCTTGACGTGATCATGGTGCCTGCATGGCACTCATCGTCCATGAACGGGCAGGAAATAGGTAATCCCGTAGGGTTCATCGTCAAGATGGATGGAAAGACGGTCTACCACGCGGGGGACACCTTCGTCTTCGGCGACATGGCCCTCTTCAGAGAACTTTACGGCCCAATAGACGTGGCACTTCTGCCCATTGGTGGCTACTTCACCATGGGGCCAAGAGAGGCAGCGAAGGCGGTGGAGCTGCTCAGGCCAAAGATCGTAGTTCCAATGCACTACAACACGTTCCCACCCATCCGCCAGGACCCTGAAGAGTTCAAGCGACTCGTGGGCGACAGGGCAAGGGTGGAGATCCTCAAGCCAGGGGAAGATCTTGACGTCTAAGCCTTTTTAACTTTCCCCACAATACTCTTTTGGCGGAAGCCCTTTGTAGAACAACAACGCGGAAATGTGAGTATGGGGCTGAAGCCCCATAGCCGCGCTCGCGCGGCCAAAGAAGTTGGCCGGGGCCGTAGCTCAGCCTGGTCAGAGCGTCGGTCTTATAAGACCCGCTCTGAGACAAACGTCTCCGGGTTGGAGTAAACCGAAGGTCCGGGGTTCGAATCCCCGCGGCCCCATGGGGGCTCCGCCCCCTATAACCCTGTATCCTGCGTTCGAAGCCCAGCAGGCCTTTCACTCAAACAAAGTTCTACTTTTAACCACTTGGGACCATTCTCAGAACATGTACTTCGACAAGAACGCCATGAAGATGCTCCAGCGCAT
>JALTCQ010000133.1 GCA_027074515.1 Microcaldota archaeon
TTCACTCGGTACTTGCGCTTCTTCTTGTCGTACTCGATGAGTCCCGCCTTCTTCATGTTCTCCTTGAACTCTTCCCAGTCGATTCCTGCCTGTTCTGCGGTCTCCTTTGCGTGGCGAGGCCAGACGTAGACGCCCTCTGAAGTTATCTCCCCCTTGTCCTCGATAATCTCGTCGAAAACCTGCTTGATGCTCTCTGCTTCCTTTTCGCCGATGGTCTGTTCTCTGAGCAATTGGTCCAGTGCGAGAATTATTCCGTATAGCGCCTCGTATTCGTCGTGAGCTTCTCTGTTAAAATGAATGCCGTACCTTGCTTTAATTTTGGCAGCGAGCTCCAGGAGCTTTTTCTTGGCCCGAACACCCCGAGCCCCTGGAAGGATGACAGTCACCAATGTTACCACCGTATAGATAATACACGACAAGCATATATAAACTGCAACGGCTCAGATCAGGGAAAGAGCGCCCATGGCAGATAACACAGTAATCACATTTGCAATCGCTGCTCCGATTGATATCAGGACGATTGATTGCTTTACGTCTAAACCGATGGCGTACGCAGCCACGCTCCCACTGTACACGCCAGTTCCGGGCAGTGGAATTGCAACAAATAGGACAAGGCCGAGCTCGCCCCATTTGTCCAGAGTCTCTGCCAGCTTTTTCCGCGTGCGAGATACGTACTCATTCCAGAACGAGCCGATGTGCGGAAGCCGCTGCATTAGCGCATCCACGTAGTTCAGTAAGGTACATAGCAATACTGCCGTGAGAATGGACAATATTGTTCCCAAGCCCCACGCCACGGCGGGATTCCATCCCTGCGCGATTGCGAGCGGTAACGTGTACCGCGATTCGAAGAATGGTAGCACGCTGAGCAGGGAGAACGTCAAAACGTCCACTGTTTGATTGGCATCTTACAGTTTTAAATAACGTCCAACGTATTTGGTGCGTGAGTGAGGACTTCATAGTGGTGATGGACAGCGGGGGCGATCCCGTCCGGCCAGAGCACGAGAAGCACATGATCGTTCCGATGAACATTCTATTTGACGGCGGCACGTATACGTATCCCGGCGATCTCCTGCGAGAGGACGTGGTTCACGCGATTCTCCAACACAAGCCCGGTGAAGTCCGCACGAGCCAGCCATCTCCAAAGCAGATCATGAGTGCCGTAGAAGCCACTGGATTCAAGCAAGTGCTGTATATCACACTCTCTTCGGGACTCTCAGGCACGTTCAACGCGGCTGTTGTGGCGTCACGGCTTCTGGAAAAGAAAGGGATCAAAATGGTGCCTTTTGACTCCAAGTCAGCCTCCTTGGGCATGGGCGTTCTTCTCGACAGGGCGTTGCAGCTGCGCGATGATGGCAAGACAATGGAAGAGGTCGTCGAAGAGCTCAAGCAGCTGAGGGGTCGCATCGTGGCAAGGTTCGCCATCCCCACGCTGGACTACCTCGTTGCCGGTGGTCGGCTTGATCCTTTCAAGGCCGCGATCGCAAAGCTCGTGGGCATCCGTCCAATTCTGTGGATAAACAAGGATGGTGCCATAGATCTCGAGGAAACAGTTCGGTCCAAGGACCTCTGGCGGCACTTCGTCGCAGGCGTCTGCAAAGAAGCGTACATCGCCAAGGGACCACTTGCGGATAAGTCGTTCGAGCTGGCCCGTGCAGAATTTGAGCGCTCGGGCAAGAAGATCGTGAAGGTTGTTGATATAAGTCCGATACTGCTCGTACACACAGGTCTTGAAATCGTGGGGGAACTGCACCATGACGAGTGTTGATTTGGACCAGCTGCGAAAGGCAGGAAAGATCACAGAACAGGCGTTGATGCGCGCGTATCATCTCCTGGAGTCTGGAGAGCGAAGCGGACTGAAAATTGCGGATGCTGCAGAGGAAGAGATCTACTCTGCTGGTGCGCGGCCAGCATTCCCCTGCAACGTTAGTCCAGACCATTGGGCGGCACACAACGCACCCACCGACGATAGCCCCACGGAACTTGGTTCTGCAAGGCTCGTGAAGGTCGATGCGGGGGCGCACGTGGATGGATGGATCGGCGATTCTGCGTTCACGTACGTTTTCGATGATTCGGTGCGATACGTGGCACAGGCAGCTAAGGCAGCCCTGGAAGCGGCCATGGACACGATAAAGCCGGGTGTTTCGGTGGCGGAGGTTGGTAAGGCCATTCAAGATGTCGCGAAGGAGTACGGTGTAAAGCCCGTGTCGAACCTCGGCGGACACCAAATAGATCGTTACGTCCTTCACGCGGGCCTCTTCATCCCAAACGTGCCCGAAGGCTCTGCGAAGATAGAAGAGGGTATGATCGTGGCCGTGGAGCCGTTCATGAGCACGGGAAGGGGCTATGTTCGTAACGGCACCCACGTGAACATATTTTCGCTGGAATCCACGCGGGCACGGAGCAGGGGCGCCAGGGACGTCGTTAAGTACGTCGCCGAAAACTTTGGCCCGCTGCCCTTTGCGGAGAAGTGGATCCTTAGAAAGTTTGGGAGCGCTGCGCGCCTGTACATATACGAACTGGCGAAAACAGGAGCGTTTTACCAGTATCCCGTTCTGGTGGATTCGCCAGGATCTGTGGTGGCGCAGTTTGAGACGACGTTTTACGTGGATAAAGACGGCGCACAGCCCCTGATCGATATATTCCAAATAGAGGTGTGAATATGGACCAGAAACTCTTCGTCACTGGTGTTTTTGCGGTGGTCCTTGCGGCGGTCGCGCCGGTGTTCCTCGCAGGTGCGCCAGCCCTCGGCCTTAACGCCTTCGTGTTCCCCGATGTCAATGCGTGGTGGGCGTATGCCCTGTTGTTATTCCCGGCACTATTCCTCGTGTTGTTGGGGCTAGCTATCTTGAAGGAGCTCCTTCCAGATCGCTCTGCTCGGCTCCTCTTCTGGGGTGCAGCCGTCCTATCTGGAACAGCGATTATCGCACTGCTTGACGTTCCGTTGCTCCCGGGCACGTTCTTGTTTGCCACGTATCTCGGCGGCTTCTTCCCGCTGCTCACGAACGATCCGTGCAAGAAGGGCGTTTGGAAGACGGTGACTGCACCCAAGGCGTTTGCTGCGCTACTTGTATTCCTTTTCGTCTATTTCGTGGCTGCACACACCCCTGGCCTCCAGGATCAGTTCGTGGACAAGGTCGTTGATCTAAGTTTGGCGTCCGCTGGTTCTGGCCAGGGGTTTGATGTGAACGCAATCTTGTCTCCAAATGTAACGCCCGCGGAGCGACAGCAACTCATTCAGCGGGTAAAGGCGAGCACGCCCGACTGGGATAAGCTGACTGAAGGTCAAAAGCAGGCACTCATCAACAACTACCTGCAAGCGTACGCGCAGACGAAAAAAGTAATATATCAGACCCTTGCCAACAGCATTCATGCCCCAGACAAGGCTCAGATGAAAGAAGCGCTGCGCAAGCAGGTTCAAAACATGCCAATAATGCAGCAGATCGTGCGGTTCTTGCCAGCAATCGCGGGATTTAGCGTGGCAATATATTACACGCTGGTGGAGTTCCTCGCAGAGCTCGCCGCCTTTGCCGTCGGGTTCCCCCTTGTTTGGTTGCTGCGGCGGGCCGTGAGGCAGGGTTAAAAATCTTACTTTCCTTTCATTATCGTTCGCGCCCCGGTAGCTCAGCATGGTAGAGCGCTCGCTTGGTAAGCGAGAGGTCGCGGGTTCAAATCCCGCCCGGGGCTCTTGTTTTCTTCGTTCTTGTCGCGTTCGGGTCGGATTGCTTGAGAAATGCCTTTTTCGCGGATGAAATCTTCCAGGAGTAAATTGACAATTTGCGACAGCGAGTAGCCGTGAATCCGTAGCGCCTCCACCAGATCTGAACGCAGGCGCAGAGTTACGTTCCGTTTTTCCAACATTGCTACACCGTTGTTCTTGCTCATAGATCAAGTTCGAGGAACACCACATCGCCCTTTTTACTCACGCTTTTGAAACCAACGGACTCGTAGAGTCGCAAGGCGGGCGAGTTCGTGCGTAGCGTCATTATTCGGATCTTTTTGAACCCCATCGCGCGAAGGAAGCGCACGCCGAACTTCAATAGTGTTTTTCCAATTCCCTTTCCGCGCCAATTCTTCTTTACTGCAAGGCCGGTAACGGACGCGGTATCTGGGGAGAGCGCTTCCATATCTATGAATCCAACCACTTCGCCATCCGTTTCCGCAACGAAGAAGTAATACTTGAGCATCCGCTCCAAGAAAAACGTTCCTGGATTTGTAATGTAATCGAAGCTCTCTTTGCCTATGCGAATGACTTCGCTCCAGTCCTCCGGCGTTACCTGCCTAATTCGGACACGTAGTCCTTGATCTCCTGCTCCGATATGGCACACCCCGCGTAGCGCAAGGCATAAAGCACAGCCTCTATGTATTCCTTTCCCTTATCTCCAAAATAGCCATCTTCGTATGCGTAGGCCACCAGATCCGCGGAACGTAGCATCAGCACGTCGCCGGCGATTTCCTGGATCCTGTCGGTCATATCCTTGTTGTAGCGAATGTTCTGGCCCGTCCTCCGCTCCAAAAGATACTTTAGCTCTTCAGGATCCTCGATAAGGAGACGAATCGTTCGTTCGTCCACGAGAAGCACGTTATCCAGTTGCTTTGCAAGTATGATCGCCTCCGCCTCACCTCGCTGAATTATGCGCAGCGGGCGGTGACGTGCAACGTACGCCGAGTTTGCAAGGCGAGTAAATTCAT
>JALTCQ010000134.1 GCA_027074515.1 Microcaldota archaeon
GTCGATTTCTGCGGATATCTTGGCAACCTCTGCCCTCAGTGCGCCACATCGCTCTGCCCTTTCGACGGCTGTCGCCGCGTTTTTTAGTGCCCCGAGCGGTATCACGCGTATCGTTACGTTCCTTCCAGTGGCGCCTGGTTTGATGGTTGCGATTATCGGTGCAAGTTTTCGCGGATTCCATGCGTACCCCGGCGTTGCAGGCGTGTGGAGGACGAGATACACGTCGTAGCAGCCTTTACAGTCTTTGTTCTTTTCAATCTCTGCCGTCACGCTGTACTTCCAGTTTGGCACTACGTAGTTCGTCTCTATGCGGAGTAGTATTGTGCCATTAACGACGTTGTACTCTACTGGGAAGGGGCTGGATACGTGAATTGTCCGTTGTGTAGCTCCGTATGTCGCGCCGAAAAGGAGAAAGAGTATAATGGGAACCGTAGCGATTGCCAGCAGTTCTTGCGCGCTACGCATGCCCTCCCCTTATTTTGCACGTACTGTCGAGGATCCCCCAAATATCGCGTGGAGCAATGTCTTAAATAGCTGTACTGTTTCTCTTATGGGTGCTGCGACGAGTTTTGTAATTCTGGAAATTGTGCTTTCGCTCTGTTTGGGAGCAGTTTGCTTCGTGTTTCCCATCACATTGTTTACAGCCACCTTTTTGCTTTTCGCCTTGTGTACTGTGGTGGGGGGCGTATGGTTCTCCACAGGAATCTGAGTTTGCTTGCCATTCCCCCGTATCTCTTGTATGTTCTTTATCTTTTCCCGGATACCCGGTGGCAGGGGCGGAACCGTTATATTGCAGTGCGCGTACTCTGTTCTCAACACATCTTTCAGGCTATTTATCTTCTTGATCTTAGTGTCAGAGCATTCTTCGTTGCACTGATTCTCAAGCTGCGTAATCTCTGCCGCTATGGCTTCAGCCCGCAAGCAAGATGCGTTCGCGCTCTCACCTTCGGATGTACTCATTGTGATCGTTACGTGCACGGGCAGTGAATCTGCCTTGAACGCAGTGCTCTCTTCCTTCACATAGCGGACAACGTCTGCACACATTATATCTTTGTTCGTAATTTTCTTCCGCTCCACAGTTACGTTGTACTCATGGGGCCCTGCTTTTTTGACATTTATGGATATTTGGGAGCAGCTGTTTTTCAGCATAATGGGCGGGTCAAACGTTATCTTGACGTGTACCACGTTCTTTTCGTCCACGGTGCATGTGGCAGTGCTGCCAGGCATTTTGTCATTACACACTACCTTACTCGCGCGGATTGGTTGAGCAGTTGCGGATGACTCTGGCAGTCCAATTCTTTGCGCAAGAATTGGTGTTTTGGCGAGAATCATGTATAAATTAACGTCTTTGATGTACTCACCTTCCTGAAGCTCAGGCTCTATTTTTGCCTGCATTTGTGACGAGTTCCATTTGAGATGTCCGGTGTATGAGAGTGTGCGGCCAGTATTTGTTTCAACTACTGCATTGTAGTCAAAATCAGCGCACCATCCTGAGTCTATAACTATTTGCTTGCCTGTATGCGATCCAATAACGCTTGCCGGTCTTTCCACGCTTATACTGTCACTTCCTATCGTGTAAGACTTCATGAGCCCCCCGCAGTTCACCTCCGATACGATCTTGTTGGGCGCTTTGTCGCCGTTTATGAGGATTATGTCTTCCCCGAAATGGTTGCTAGCGGGAATCTCATCGATCTTTGAAAGGATTACCTTTCCATCGTTGTTGAGTTCTACGATGTTTAGCTCGCACGACTTTGCCCTGCTTGTCGTTACCACCGTTGCATCTGCAGCGAGAAGGTAGTTACCGTCTGGCAGTTCCCACACAATGTTTGGACATTTTTCTGCTCGTCCAAGGGTGCGGATGTCCAGGTCTTCAGATTGGTATTGGTTTATGTCGAAGCTCTGGGTTACTGTCTTTTTGAACACACCGCAGCTGACTGTGCTTTCTACGTTCACTTCGTCTGGCACCCCATTTATCAGGAATGTCTCTTGCGCTATTTGAGTGTATTGTACTTCTTTCTCTATGGGCTTGCTCGCGCCAGAGTATGTGATTTTGTAGTTTATTGTGCAGTTGGGAGATGCACCATAGTAAAACACTCTGTGCTCTGGAATTATGCTTAATTCCGTGTATGGTTCCATTTTTCCGTTGCTCGGGTTATATCTTAGCATCACTACGGGAGATATATTTACTTTTGGTATTGCATAGGGAATTTGTTCTACGTTCAGTTTGTCTTTGCTTCTCCAGATATGAAGTATGTTTGTAACATCCATTGGAACGACGTTGTTTCCGTCCTTGAAATCATCGCCAATCTCTGCATTGTACTCTCCAAGATATATGTATATGCCGTCGTCCAGCTCATTTTTGTTCACGTTTATGTCCAGTGGCTGAAGCGCGTAGTCACCTGCTGCGGTAATTTCAATTCCCATATATGGCACGCCGTACTCCTTGTCTGGCAGCCACTTCATGAGCACGTAGTGGTACTTCACACCCTCGTGTTCTACGTCTATCCAGAGACGGATCTTATAGCTGCCGTCCGAATTCTCCTGGTACCACTGCGGGGCGGATTGTGGGGTCTTTACCGACAAGAATGAGGCGAATGCCATATTTGTGGTGAAGAGCAACACCGCAACCCAAAGTACTACCAAACCTTTTACTCGCGCCATGTTCCAAAGAACGGTTTAGTGATTTTTATTCCTTGCGCTACGTGAAATCAAACAACGTCTTCTGCGCGCTCCCCTTGCTTATGTCCCGCTCCGTGTACCCCAGTTCCTCAAGTATTGGCATTACCGCGGGCAGGACTTGGTTGTTTATGTAGTACTCTGGGTCGTAGTCTCCATCTTCCACGAAGGCTGCCAGCTCCGCCTTGTCCGATATGCTCTTTCCCCTCTTCGTTATGATGTAGCCTACGATCATGCCTGGCTCTATTTTGACTCCTCTGCGCATGGCCTTCTCCGCCGCGGCGACGTGGGGCCCCCTTGCCTCGTATCTGTCCAGCTCTCTGCGTATTTGGGTGTATATAACGAGTTTCTCCTTGGAGATTTTTCCGGAGCGTATATCGTCAATGACCTTTCTCACATAGTTTACTGCTTCCTCCGGCTTTCCCTCCCCTAGAACGAGTTCTAACACCCTTTTCTGCACTTCTTTTGCGATCTCCGCCCAGTCCCTTCGCACGTACTCCATACCTGTGATCTTTAGGTTCCCCTTTTCGTCGATTAGCGCGTACTTTTTCTTGGCGGCCTTCCTTCCACCCCTTTTCGTTAGGAAGATCCCGCGCACGTAGTATCCGTCAAAATCCAAGCTCATGGGCTTTGGAAGACGCTCGTTAACCTCTTTCATGAACTCGATCGCATTTTCCACGCTCCAACCCCTTGGGAGAACGAGAAATACTGAATCTGTGTCCCCGTAGAGCACGGTGAACCCTTTTTCTTCGGCCCATTTCATCACGTCCTTTATGTATTTCCTCGCCCACGCCGTTATGGCTTCCGCGCATTCTCTGGAGTACCAGCGGGCCCTTGCGAAGCCTAAATACCCATATGCAGAGTTTGCTATGATCTTTAGTGCCTGCTGCTTTGCGTAAACGATCTTGTAATCGGGGTTTTTCTTGTCCATCTTTTTCATCTGATCCTTCAGGCGGAAGCGCTCACCTAGGACGTCTTCTAGCATCTTTGGTAGCAGCCCCTTTGGTTCCTTGCAGAAGTAGTGGCCTGCCGGGCTTACATATGCATCATCCTTTGAACAGTACGGTGCGTTCACCGTGTCTGGATCAACGTTGTGCGAGATGATGATCGTCGGGTACAGGGAGCGGAAGTCGAGGACAACGATGTTTTCGTGGAGTCCAGGAATGGGTTCGCGGACGAAGGCTCCCTCATAGCTTTGCATGAGTCTTTCTCGTACTTCTTCTTCCCTTGGTTTTCTTGGGACGATCTTCCTTGCCCTGAACGCCTCCAGTATGAGCTTCCATTCCACTATCTGGGACGTCGACATGCGTACTACGTTGTAGAGATTCGATGCGGTTATCCGCGCCAGCTCCACGTACAGTGGGAGAAACTCCATACCCAGCTCGTAGCACGCCTCCGAGTCTTGGAGGTTGTATGTGGCGAGCTCTTTCAGATCCCCCTTTGCCCAGACGTCTGCAATGTCCCTGTGCTCTATTTTGACCTTTTCCCTGCCGAGAACAGTTTTGTATACGTTTTCCAGGTCCAGCTTGAATGTGTTGATGGCG
>JALTCQ010000135.1 GCA_027074515.1 Microcaldota archaeon
AAGAACGTTTCGATCATGCCCGGTGTTGTTTTTCCTCTGTATGGCTTGCCCTCGCGGAGAACATACCCGAATGAATCCGTGTTCAGCGCGTAAAGCTTTCTCTCACCGTAGATTACAGATACAATGCCCGATGAAACCAACGCGCGTAGATGGTAATGCGTGTTTTGCTCTGTGGTTCCTATCTCTTCAGCTATCGTCGTGAGATCCTTCGGCTGCTCTTTTAACGCGGTCAGTATTTTCAGCTTTGTCTCTGACACGTTGAGTGGCCCTGTCAGTTCCTGAAAGGACGCAATTCTTCCGTTCGAGATGACGAACATAATCAAAATTTCCTTTAAATCCTTAAAAGCTTTTTAGAAACGCTTTATAATTTTCCCGCGGAACTCTTCCCATGTGCGGCATAATCGGCATGGTGGGTGAAGGAGCTCCTGAATTCGTTGTTCGTGGGCTGAGAACCTTGGAGTACAGGGGTTACGACTCGTCTGGCATTGCTGTGGCCAAAGGTGGTGTTGTTTTTGTTCAGAAGGGCGTGGGAACCATTGACCGTATCGTTTCCGAGCCTCCAGAGGGCGTTGCGGCCATCGGACATACCAGGTGGGCTACCCACGGCGGCGTGACTGAGTTCAACGCACACCCGCACTTGGATTGTTCTGGGAAATACGCGGTGGTTCACAACGGGATCATAGAGAACCACACTGCTCTTAGGCAGGAATTGGTAGGTCGCGGTCACGTTTTTACATCAGAGACAGACTCCGAGGTAATCGTTCACCTCTTTGAGGAGGGCGTTGCCCGTTTTGGCGATTACGAAAAAGCGTTGAACTATGTTCTTTCCAAGATTCGTGGCCAGTACGCTTTCGTGATCCTCACCGCTGATGGAGCGATACTGGCGGCGCGGAACGGTGCACCACTTCTAGTCGGCAGATCTGAGAATGCTACTTTCGTGGCTTCGGATCCCGTGCCGCTCCTTGGTGTTGCTTCCGAGATCTACCGTCTCCGGGATGGCTCGTACGCTGTGGTTACGAGGGCTGGTGCGCACATTTCTGGCGAAGCACAGCGAGTACCAGAGATTTCAGCGAGACGCGTGGAGCTTGGAGGATATGCTCACTACATGGAAAAGGAAATCTTTGAACAGCCTCGGGCGTTGAGAGACACACTGGACTACCTGCGCCGCGAGGAAATATCTTTGGAACTAGACGGTCGTGTTCACCTTTTGGCAGCGGGAACGTCCTACCACGCTTCGCTCTACGGCGAGTATCTGCTCCGAAGGCGGGGGATCGATGCGCGGGCATTTGTTGCTTCGGAGTACGGGTCCTGGAAGGGGAGAGAACCGGATTATATCATTGCAGTCAGCCAGTCGGGGGAAACGGAGGATGTTCTATCCGTTCTACGGAATCAAGAAGGGCCAGAAGTTGTGGCGATCACCAACACCCCTGGCTCCACCATAGAAGAGTATGCGAATACTGTCATATACACGCGAGCCGGGCCAGAGGTGGGCGTTGCAGCTACGAAGACGTATACCACTCAGCTCCTGGTTTTTGCACATCTCTTTAGTGGGGAGCGCCCAGACAAACTTCCGGAGCTTGCTGGGCAGGTTATCGAATCGGCGAAACCCTTGGCAGAACGTTTGGCGGATGAACTGGCGCGAAAGAATAACGCTTACTTCCTTGGACGTGGCTTGGATGTTGTTACTGCGAGAGAGGGGGCCCTGAAGCTCAAGGAAATATCCTACATTCATGCAGAGGCGTATCCAGCCGGAGAGTCAAAGCATGGGCCCATATCTCTTGTGGAAAATGGGTTCCCTGTGTTCTTTACTGCCTCACCAGATACTTTTGATGAGACCCTGCCCAACGTTCACGAGATGCGTGCACGGGGCGCCGAGGTCGTTCTTGCATCTTCT
Organism: Microcaldota archaeon; assembly: GCA_027074515.1. Lineage (GTDB taxonomy): Archaea > Iainarchaeota > Iainarchaeia > JAADDC01 > JAADDC01 > SZUA-1452. The sequence goes on from JALTCQ010000135.1 coordinate 1,895, forward strand.
GAACCGTCCGAGCTTGCCGAGTATTGGTTTTCCGTTCCACACGTTTCCGAAGTTATCTTCCCAATGCTCTCTGTGATTCCATGGCAGCTGGTGGCGTATTATACTGCCGTGCGGAGGGGATTAAACCCGGATCGTCCCAGAAACCTCGCGAAGAGCGTGACCGTAAGGTAGTTTTTTATTCCCTCCCCGTTATTTTACTTCCGTGATCTACGCCAAGATCCTTGCAGATCTCCTTCTTCTCATTCCCATTGCATATTTCGGCTACCTCTTTGCGAAGGGTAGGAAAAGAGACGCCATGGTGCTTCTTTCTGCGTACCTCTTGCTTTCTGGCGTGGTTCTGCTCACGAAGTTTGTTTTGAAGATTCCCAGACCAGCGGGAGCAGAAACGTCCTTCGATCCGTATTCCTTCCCGTCGTTTCACACGGCATACGCGTTCTTGCTCTTCTTCTTCCTACCAAACATCTGGACGTTCCTTTATGCTGCACTCGTGGGGTATCTCCGCGTTGCCGCAGGCGTTCACACGTGGGTGGACGTGATTGGTGCATTCTTCTTCGCCTGGTTCTCTTGGATACTTTACAAGGCAGGGAAAAGGCGTGTGGGCTTTGAATGGGATCGACAGGCGTTCCACATGGGGGCAGGGGCCCTGATCGGTCTTCTCCTCTATCTGAACTGGAAACTTGGCATATTCTTTCTCGGTTCCGCCCTGATTCTGGGCGCAGTACTCTATTATTTCCGCAATAGTCCCGTAATTCGCCCTTTTTTAGAGTTCTTTGATCGAGACGGAACGGGAAAAGGTGCATTTTACTTCATCGCGGGCGTGCTTGCAGCTACTGCAATATACCCACAATGGGGTTGGATCGCTGCGTGGTATCTGGCCTACGTGGATTCCACTGCTACGATGGTGGGTAAGTGGTTCCAAGCGAAGGGTAAAAGCATTTATGGGTCCCTTGGCGGCTTTCTCGCGGGGATCCTCGTCGCCATTGCCACTGAAACGCCGCTCTGGCTGCCCATCGTTGTTTCCCTCACCGAGCTCTTCCCGTACATTGACGACAATATTTCTATCCCATTGGTCGTTGCCATCGCAGGGAGGTTGATCCCATGAAGGTCATCAGGACTGTGTTCACGCCCTGGAGGTTAAAGTATATCACTGGATTCAAGAACAAGAAGGAGAAAAAGACGTGCTTCCTCTGCGACGCCGCCAAGAATCCGGAGAGGGATGGAGAAAACCTTGTTCTCTACCGTGGAAAAACAGCGTTCATCATCATGAACCGCTACCCATACAACACAGGACATCTGCTCATCGCTCCGTACCGGCACGTCGGAGATTGGGCAGAGCTAACGTCGGAGGAACGTTCTGAGATCGCCGAGCTCATCGCCCTTGCAGAGGAGAAACTGCGGGAGCTTCTCGCTCCTGACGGGTTTAACGTAGGGATCAACATTGGCGACGTAGCTGGAGCAGGGCTTCCCGGACACGTGCACGTTCACGTTGTTCCACGCTGGAAGGGGGATACGAACTTCTTGCCTGTTGTTTCGGATGTGCGACTTGTTCCGGAGGATGTGGAGGGCACGTATAGGCGGCTGAAACCGTTACTCGGTGGTTAACGTGGATCACGGCCAGATATCCCTGCCCCACCTACTCCCGCGGATACGTCTACCAGAAGAGGTAGCTCACGTGTATCTGATCTCTGCGGTGCGCTCCTTTCTGTCCTCCGCCGTGGCAATCTTCACGCCCCTGTATATTTTCAATGCTACGGGGTCTGCCTTCCTGTCCATCTCCTTTGTGGTCTTCGGTCTGTTCTTTCTTGCCCTGACCCAGGTTCTTTTGGTGTACTCTCTTCGCCACGCATACTTCGAATGGCTCGGGCTGGCTTCAACTATCGCTTTCGTTCTTTTGTTCGCGTACATCTACGCGTTTCCCGTGAACTGGATGACGGTAATTGTTGCAGCCGCCCTATACGGGCTTTCCGGTGGATTGTATTGGCTGCCTCACCACGTCGTGTATTCCATATATGGCAAGGAGGATATGTCCACCGAGTACGGCGGCGAGGCGGTTGTCAACGATGCTGTTGCGATCGTTTCCCCCATCATTTCTGGCCTGATAGCGTATTTCCTTGGCTTTCACGTGTTCTTTGCCCTTGCTTCCGCCACTGCAATAGGTTATCTTTACCTCTGGACGAAGCACCTCTCCCGCAGAACGGAACTGGACTTTGGCCCTCTCCGCCGCTTTTACAAGCAGATTCCATGGGATCGCGTATTGCTTTACGTGGTTGGTGGGTTTTACACGGTTCCGTTCATCACATATCCCGTTTACGTGCACGCAGTGAATGCTGGAGCCAACAACGTGGCGGCCATCGGCTGGGCGATAGGCCTTTCCTACGTTTTTGACGCCATCTTTGCATACCTTCTTGGCAGATACCTGGATAGGAGTCACGATTATCCAATTGGGGCGATGGGCTTCCTTGTATTCTCTTTCATCTTCTTGCATATGCTCTACACGCCCCAATATGCCCTGCTTCTTGTCGTACTAATTGGGTTTGTTCGCCGTCTGGCGTTTTTGCCTGCCACCACCTGGGTGTACCGGCTTGGAGCGGCTACAAGTGGTGCGGAGCTGTTCTTGCGAGAAATCTCTCTTTTCGCAGGCAGAATTATCTTTTTCATGGCGTTCCTCTCCGCGCACGACTATCTGACTTTCATCATCCAGGCGGCCGCGTATTCGACCATCGTCTATGCGTTTTTATTCTACTACCTTTCACGCGTTCGCTATCCAGAGGTGTGAGAAATGAGGTTTGAGAACGAAACGATACGGGAGATACTTAGGGAGTATCGAAAAATTTGGGCGATCCACCATCTCAGATCCCTTGCCGAGTGGGATTCCGATGTTATGATGCCGAAGGGAGGCTCGTCCCTTCGTGGGGATGCGTTGGCTGAATCAGCAAATCTCGTTCAATCATTCTACACGTCAGACCATTTCGTTTCATTGGTTCGGAGGGCAGAGGGCGCAGATCTGAACGATTACGAGCGAGGTGTCCTCCGTGTTCTGAAGCGCACGATTCACTACTATATGGCCTTGCCGCCAGAACTCGTGGCTGAAGAAGAGCGAACCGTTGAGTCGGCAAAGAGGGCGTGGGAGCAGGCGAAGGAAAAGTCAGACTTTTCTATTTTTGCCCCACACCTCGAGAAGATCGTTGACATTCAAAGGAAAAAGGCAGAGCACCTTGGCTACGAAGGACACCCTTACAACGCACTCATTGATCTCTACGAGGAGGGTGCTACGGTAGATTTTATTGATCGCGTCTTTTCTGAAGTCCTTCCAACCGTTCGCGACGCGCTGAAACGTATTGTTGAGTCAGAGAAATATTTTGACCACCACGAACTAGAGGACATTACTTACGAACGCCAAGATATGGAAAATCTGAACCGTACCGTTCTCACGTCTTTTGGGGCGGACTGGGGGCACTTCCGCATGGATGTTTCTGCACACCCGTTTACAATCGATCTCGCTGGCCCGCAGGACGTTAGGATCACTACATGGTACCAAGGCAAGGATTTCCGCAGATCCTTACTGGCAGCGGTCCACGAGTGGGGCCACGCTTTGTACGAACTCCAGCAGGATGCCGAACTTTGTTGCACCCCCGTTTCGGGCGGCGTCTCCTTGGGCATTCACGAGTCCCAATCCCGCTTCTGGGAGAACCACATAGGGCGATCTCTTGCCTTCGTGGAAGCGTTCTACGAGGATTTCCGCTTTGCGATTCCTTCCCTTGAAGCTTACGAGCCGATGGAGGTCTTTAGATACTTCAATATGGTCCGGCCCGAGCTGATCCGTGTGGAGGCGGATGAGATTTCGTACATTCTCCACATCGTCCTACGCTACGAGCTGGAGAAGGTATTGATTGAGGGTTCCTTACCTGTTTCTGAGCTGCCGCAGGCGTGGAACGAGAAGATGGAGGAATACTTGGGCGTCACTCCGCCGGACGATGCTCACGGTGTTCTTCAGGATATCCACTGGGCTCTTGGGAGCATTGGCTACTTCCCGACGTACGCCCTTGGCACTATCCTTTCCGCTCAGATACGCCATGCCATGGAGCTGGATCTTGGGCCCATTGGCGAGCTTATCCGTATGAAGAACTTCGGCCCGATTCGTATCTGGCTGAAGGAGAAGATACACCAATGGGGCTCCGTTTATCCACCCAATGAGCTAATCAAGAGAGCGACGGGTGAAGAGCTAAACCCGGAATACTTCAAGAAGCACGTGAAGGAGAGGTATGAAAAGATGTACCTCTCCTGATCTTTTTATTCTACGCCCGCGCGACGATCACCACCGCTGCAGCAATGATTCCAAGTATCACGAGTATCGCTGCAATTCCGCCGTTGCTCTTGCTGTTCTGGGCGCTTTCTGCCAAGGGGTAGATGATCTGGCCGCAGCCATCTACGTACGCTTCTATCTTTGTGTTGCGTGCGCTACCGATCTTCGCAGTGTATGTTTTGGTTTTGCTGTCATACTGGGGGAGAACCAGAGTTCCTGGCGCCACGATCTTCACGCTGGGAATGTACACGGGCTGATTCCCATCGCTCATCTGGAAGCGGAGTGTCCCGTCGCTTGGGTCGTAGTTCACGTTTTTCACGCCGATCGTGCATGATGCGAATTCGATGCTATCGTTCGTGTTTAGTTCCACGGCCTTTTTTATACTGAATTTTGCCACTGCGATCTCGTTGTTCTCCGATCTTAGATATATTCGCAGAATGGGGTCTGTTCGCAAGAAAACCACGTTCCCTTCAATCAGGGCGGCACTGTTTATCTCACTCTTCGGGATTTCCACGGTCACGGCGAATATTCCCTGGTCCGCGGTGGCGTAGCTGACGTCGGTCCTGTTTTGCTCCACGACAACTGCTTTTGCTACGGCGTAATCTCCACTGCGTATTATTGCGGCGCGAATCTTCGCATTCCTTGACACGTTGCCGATTATTGCTTTTAACGCTTGTGCCATTTGCTTGTTTGGTGCGTTTTTCTCCACGAGCAACGTACATGCGTCCCCCCCACACTTTATTCTACCGCTCTCTTCCATTTTCTTCGCTGCGGCCTTGCTGACGACGCTCTTCGGTAACGGGATTGCCACGTATTTAGAAGGCCTGTACTGTACTGGGGTTCGCCCTCTTCTGGTACTGCTCTTGCGGTGTTCTTTTGTCCCGATGCTTTGCGCCCTTGTGGGGACATTCTTTGCGTTCTCTGTGGTCACTGTTACTCTTTTTTCGAGCTCTTGCGCCCTTTTTGTCGCGTTGCTTGCCGTGGTTTCTGTATTTTGGTCCACCATGGGTTTGATTCCCGTATTTCTTTCGGTTAATTTGCTTCCGCCCGAAACAGCGGTATTCATCTCTGGAAGGACTCCGTTATTTTCTTGAGCGCTTATCACGTTTTTCTCCACCCCGACCGTTATTTTTGTCAAGGGGCTTGCTATCACTATACTTCCACTGAGCAGAACGAGCAGTACCCCTGCGAGAACTATCGCAACTTCTTCTTTCATGTCCTTAATACATCGACCTTCTTTATATGTGTGTCTGCATTCCGGCTCATCTTAGGATCATCTGCATCAGCGCGTACGCCACCAGGATTGCAGCAATAGCAGCTATAATCACTCCGAGAATACTGGAATTTCCTGTTTCAAACGTTTTTTGATATATTATCTCCCCACAGCCACCTGTTTCTGCTGATATCGTTACTTTGTGTGTTCCAGGGGGCAGCGAAACTTCTGCCGAGTATGTGTACGTTCTCGAGTCAAATTGTGGTATGATTTGGCGACTATCTACTTTCAGAAAGACTGTTTTTGCCACAATCGGGTTTCCTGCGTCCGTGATGCTGAACATGATCTGATACCTGTTTTTTCCAGTTTTGTTGATCTGCAGGTCGCTTACGCCTGCGTCGCACGAGCCAAAGCTGATGGTGCCCCCAGGAAATTCGTCTTTGTTTGCCCCGTGAATAGATATCTTTTTGATGTCCGCGTTGCCGTCCTTTGCCTGGAGGTATATTCTGAGGATGGGGTCTGGGATCAGCGTGAGATATGGCCCCATTATGTTGTCTGTGGATTTTACGACGTCCTTCGGCACGAAAACGTCTAACCGCACTGGAACGCCGATCCCTGAGAACGTAACGTTTAGTTCCTTGTCGTGGTACTCCTTTACCATTACCACCGTTGCGTACTGTAGGTCAATAATGGTTGCGTTCGCTTTATCGGGATCCGTCTCTTCTATTTTGCCTCCCACGATCGTGAAGTACGCGGGTACCAGTTTTTTCGGTACTATTGCAATTCCTTGTTGAACATTGTATTTTTTGCCATTAATTTCCACTTTCTTTAAACCCTTTGGCACGGGGATGGCTGCGTTCTCTTCCTCTTCTTTGCCGTATGTGATTTGGGGAGGTGGCTGAAGGTATTTTGGTGTGCTTTTGCTCTTTGGGCACAGGCTCTTCCATATTTTTTCAGGTATTTGAGGCGTTCCGTCTTTTGTATCCACCAAGATTATGCGATACTCTCCTTTTGTGCTTTTGATGTCCATGGCGACGGGAGATTGACACACTGTTTGGTCCATGCTGGGAAAACTGTCTCCTCCGTGGGAGAGGTAGCTCTTTATTGCGGATAGCATGCCCATTATGCTCATTTTTGCAAACGTCATGATAATCTGCTGCGATAATCTTGTTCTTTGTCGTGTGGGTTCCTCGCTGCTGGAACAGAGAGCGCTGTACCCGCTAATCGTTCCCTTTATAATGCCGCGGTGTATGCCTACCGCCCCCAGTCCTATTATCAGTACGCCGCCATCTTGTTTGAGTTCTTTTACCGCTTGACCTATGTTTGTAGCCGTTTTGAACATGCTTGTTATATTTGCTACGTTGAAGCGCAGGGGTACTGGCTTGTATTCGTACGTGCTGCTCAGTTCTGTGGCGTACTTCGGAGGGGGTGAGCTCGGAGGGTTTTCCGCAATTACCACGATGACTTTCTTTGTGGCCCCCGATCCGCCAGCGCTGCCTCCAACGGATATTCTACCCCCTGCGTACGCTACCGTCATCCCCACCGTAAGAATCACGAGCACCAGGAGAATGGTATGCGCCCTCACGCTCACCGCCTCATTATGATTCTCCCGTCGCGGAACACTTTGATTCTGCCGCCAGATTCTGAGACGAGTATCGCAACGGAGTCGGTCTTTGCTGTGATCGCCGCCGCTGCAAGGTGCCTCGTGCCCCAGCCAGGATATCTTCGCACATCGCTCGTGTCCACGTCTATGTATGTCCCGGCAGACATTATCGTCCCCTCTCGGGAGACTATGAAGGCCCCATCCAATTGAGCAAATTCCTTGATCGTTTCTTTCAGCTCCTCCGATAGCACGTTTCTTTCTTCGGGAGCGTAGCCCTTAAACGGATTCAGTATGAGCTGTTTTACGTAGGCCTGCAGCTCCTCTGGATCTCCAACGACGAACAGCGTTCCTATTTTTCTACCCTCCCTGCCTTCGTCTCGGATCTCCTCTGCAATTGTGAGGATCCTCTCGATAACGCTGAGGTCAAACCCCTGCAACTCTTTCATCACGGCTTCGGATATGCGCAGGTCATCCGTGTTAAAGCGGACAATTACTCCAGTTATTCCGTCAATCACACCTTCGCCGATCACGAATGCCAGTGTCGGCGGTGTTGATTCTTGCATTATTTCCATAACCCGTAGCGCAGCCTCTCTTGCCACGAAAGACACGTTTGCGTACCTGCTGATGGGTATTGTCGTGCCCCCTATGTGCAGTCTTAGCGTGTCCTCGCGTTCGGGATCCGGATCTATTAGAAAGACGTTGTCTTCGTCTACATTTGCTAGAATTGTTTGAATAGCTTGCCCTTTTATGGCTGGCCCAATGTCGAAGAGTATTGAGCCGTCCCCGTGCCCGCGTGCATCTTTCTCCTTTTCCACGGGGGCGTATAACGTCATCGCATATACTACTCCTTCCACGTATTTAAACGTGGTGCCGGCGCCGACGGAAAAAGAAAAAGGGGCGGAGCAGCCTCAGGAGCCTCCGAGCGCGACATTCACTACATGCCATCACCCCCCTCCGTCCGCGAACTTCGCTATAATCTCCATTTCCCCTTAAAAATGCCTTTTGGCACGATCTTTAACCTTCCCATGAATTTGTTGCTATCGACGCATAGATGAACCCGAGGATCGCAAGATCCAGCACGTTGGCCATTGCTGGAAGGAGCACGGACTGTGGCGTGAACTCATCTATGAGTACCAACGCTTCCTTTATCAAATACGTTGCGGCGGCTGCAGCCAGGTACGCACTTGACGGGTGGCCTTCTGCTACATACTTGCCAGCACTTGCGGCAAGGACGAGCAGCGCCAGAATAGAAGCGCCGCTAACTACCACCCAATCGATGTATTTATTGTAGAACTCCTGCGCACCCCTGAGCGTGACTCCTGGCCAATATATGAACGCTGCAAAAGAAAGAAGAAGGATTACAACGCCAAAGATTGCCACGATTTCCGGTTCCATGGTATCACTCGTGCTCTGCTTCTACGTCCACTCCGAGCTTTCTGCCAACGTACTCCTTAACCACGTCGTTGAAGAACATCCAGGCGGTTGCATAGATCCATATAAATATAGCTGGCCACCAACCAATGGCTGCCGGCATAAACCAGCCGTACACTGCCATGAGCGTGCCTATTATGTTCGTTAGCATGATGCCCCAGAAGAGCGGGGCAGACGGCCAGGGCTTCTTCCAAAGCCAGCTCTTGGATCGCGTCACAAAGATTGTGGTGTGGCCCGCTATGATAAGCTTCAGGAATATAAATGTCTGTATGAATGCAAGTGCTGCTAAGCCAATCTTGTCGCCTGGGCCCATACCTGCGTTGACTATATCATGGGCGAGCTGCATAAGACTCAATCCGTGTGCCCCAGCATACCACCATATTGCAATTGTCAGCGCCAAGAACGAGCTTATGACACCGGCAATTCCGATTGCAAGAGATAGCCACACTATTTTGTTTGGCTGCCATTTTGCTGGTTTCTTTGGGGGATCTACGTTGTCGTAGGCGATTAGCAGTATCGGGATGTCGTTCAAAAGTGCCAAGAGTATGATCATTGTTGCCGTAATTGGGTAAAAGCCAAACACGAGGATTGCTGTGGCCATGAATATCAATACACGGATGGTCTCTGTGATTCTGTATATAACGTAGCTCTCCATCCTTTGGAATATTTTTCTGGCGGTTTTCAGGGCATCGGAGATGACGGATATTCCAGGTTCCAACAGTACGATTGCTGCAGCAGCTCTTGCTGCATCTGTCGCCCCTGCCACTGCGATTCCACAGTGTGCCTTCTTGAGCGCCGGTGCGTCGTTCACACCATCGCCAGTCATTGCCACCATGTGCCCGCGTTTCTGGAGGTCGTCCACGATCATATACTTGTGTTCTGGAAGCACCTGCGCGAATACATCTGTGTTCTCTATTTCCTTTGTTCTCTCCTCTTCCGGCATGTTCGCTATTTCATCCATCGTCTTCGCTCTCGTCCCAATTCCCAGTACTTTTGCTATGTATTTTGCAATCGCTATGTGGTCGCCTGTGACCATCTTCACGGCGACACCCAGTTTCTGGATGAGCGAGACAGCCTGCTTTGCATCGTCGCGCGGCGGATCGTAGAGTGGTATGATCCCCACGAGTTCAAGGCCCTTTCCCCGATCCACTGCCACTGCTATTGTTCTGAATCCGTCTTCAGCGAGCTTGTGGACCATTTCCAGCGCTTTCTTTTTTGTTTCTTCGTCTGTTGCTGTGCACATGGCTGCTACTACCTGTGGAGCGCCCTTTACTACGTGCATTTTGTTTTTGCCGTCTGTAACGTACGCCTCAGTTCGCTTGATCTTCGGATCAAATGGAATGAACTTCTCCTGTCTCCAGGGCATTATCTTCTGGTCGAGACCTAGCGCTTCCGCTTTATCGAGGACTGCTGTGTCTATAGGGTCTGCATCTTCCTCTTTTGATGCCAGTGCTGCGTAGAACACAACGTCCTCCTGATTCCAGCCGTCGAGTGCGATAATGTCCCCTACTGTCATTTTGTTCTTGGTTAGCGTGCCAGTCTTGTCCGAACAGAGTATGTCTACGCCGGCAAGCTCCTCAATCGCGACTAGCTTCGTGACAATTGCCTTTTTCCGCGCCAGCTCCATGGCTCCAATGGCCATGGTTATGGATAGGACCGCGGGTAGCGCTGCTGGGATAGATGCCACAGTTAGCACGAGTACGTATTTTAGCATGTATAGCCAAGAGTGGTGTTGGATCAGTGTCCCCACTATGAAGATGATAATGGACAGGATCGCGGCTATGGCAATCAGTGCATCCCCAATCCGTATGACCATCTTCTGGAGCTCACTCTGTGTCTGGGCCTCGTTCACCAGTTTCACGGTCTTGCCGAAGTAGGTATTTAGGCCTGTTCCGATGACCACAGCCTTTGCTTCACCTCGCTTGACGATGGATCCAGAGTATACCACGTCCCCCTTCTTTTTGGTAACCGGTAGGGATTCCCCTGTGAGTGCGGATTCGTCAATCTGAAGCTCTACATCATCGATGATCCTCGCATCTGCAGGTACTATATCTCCAATACGCAGCCGTACAATATCTCCGGGAACTAGTTCCCTTGCAGGGATCTTCGTCCACTGCATATCTCTGAGAACGCGCGCGTATACTGCCATTTTTTGCTTCAAGTATTCTATAATGTTCTCCGCCTTGTGTTCTTGCCAGAATTCCACCACTGCATTGACCACCAGGAGCGTGCTGATTATTGCCAGATCTTGCCAGTCGTGAGTGGCTGCAGACAGGACTGCAGCGAATTCAATCATCCATGGGATTGGCCCCCAGAACTTCTTCAGGAATTTTACGACGGGGTGCTCTTTTTTCTCGGGAATCTCGTTGTATCCGTAGTCTTCCAATCTCTTTACTGCATCCGCGCGGGGCAATCCCTTCTCCGGATCCACACCGAGCTCCGTCAAGGCCTGGTCCAAGGGGATTTTTGCGAGTTTTTCGTGGTGGAGCATTGCCACGCTACGCCTGTGCTCTCGTCTCTTCTCGAACACCATGTTCAAAAACACGAGGAGGGCATTATTAAATCCTGCTGGTGCAATTACCAAAGCCACATCTCGGCAAGTTTTTTTGCCAGCTCGTCCAGGAGCCCATCCCTATGTATTTGGAGGGCTCGCGCCACGGCCTCTGGGCGGTTCGCTCGGTAGCACTTTTTCTTTCCTCGCCTTTCTGTCTTTACAATGTCTTCTTCCTCCAATCGCTTCATGTGCCACGTTATTGCCGACGCGCTTAGGTTCAAATACTTTGCAAGGTCTTCTGTTGTTGCGCACTCGTTCTCTACAAGGAATTCCAGTATTTCCTTCGTTCTCGGCCGGTTTAGTGCCCGCAGGACGTTTTCAACGGAATCTCCATACTCTATAGGTGGGTAGAACCTAGTGTACTTCCCGTCCTTTTCTGAGCGTATCAGCCCAGCCTTTTCCATTCTGTACGTGTGGTACTCCAGTTGGCCCGTAGCGAGCCCTGTCATCCTTGCAAGTTCTCTAAAGTGAATTCCGGGCTTCCTGTATATCGCTTCCAGTATCTTCTGTCTTGTGTCGAGAAGGAGGAGCGACCTCTGCTGGTATATGTCCCAGTTCTCCGTCATCTGCGGAGCACCCCTATGAAGAAGAGTGCCAGAACTCCTAAATCAAGTATGTGCACCGCGGAGTCTACCAGCCAGTGATTTGGGCCGGACAACATGTCGAAGAATGTGAGGTACATGCGAAGCGCGTAGAGCGTGAATGCGCCGGTGACGTATGCGAGCCTCGGGATGCCCGTGGAGACGTACGCTTTCGCCCCAAGGATTGTAAGGAACGTGGCTATGAGCGCGAGGCTTAGCACGATCGCCAGGTCGAAGTACGCCTCGTAGATCTCCTTTGGCTTTGCAAGTGCTGGGTGGAGCTGGGCGAGCACGAGCAGGCTCGCGAAACCAACGATAACTGCACCTATCGCTACGACCGTTGCAACGTCCTTGTTCATACCCTTACTTGCGTTTATCTTCTTATAATCTCGGTGGTGCGATCATTGTACGGTTATTCTGCTTGCCGCGGTCTCAGCGTTGATCTTCCCCGAATACACGTTCAGTACCGTGTTCGTATCCACGGTTACCGTCACGTTCTTCTCACCCACGTATTTTACTATGATTCTTTCAACCCACGGCGCTTCTTCGACGATTCCCAGAGCCATTCCAAAGAAGTCGTGCCAGAAGTTCTTCTCGTTCCCGTAGTACTGAATGGTGACCCTTGCCACGTCGTTATCCACGTTCATGTCCAGAGGAATAGCGTCAAACAGCCCTATAACCGATTCAATTCTCTTATCCACCGGCCGTATGTCCTCCACGCTTGGATTCTCATCGTCTCCTCGTGTTACAGTTACTGCAACTACAGGATCCCCTTCAAAGTATGCTTCTGCGCGGACTACGTTAACGTCTGACGCTTCCAGCGCTGTTCTTGCTACGGAGTACGTGTAGTCTAGGAGCTCTTCATCGATTGCTGGCGCCTCAAACCTTACCGTTGCGTTGGCGCCGGATACGGAAACGAACGCCTTTTCCACGCCGTTATCCCTCAGCGCTGTCAGTATTTTCCCTGCTTCCCCGCCGGGTACGCCGTAGGACAGCAAGTACCATCCCGCAGCCACGGTCAGAACGATGAGAATAATCCAGCCTTTCATATCTTCCTCTCCTCAAAGAGCTGTTCCAAGTATACCCTAATCCTTGCCTCTTGGCTCTTATATCCTTCCTTTGAGCTTCTGTCCAGCAGATACGTCCTGTGATCTGCTCCATACATCTCGTCCATATCTCGT
>JALTCQ010000136.1 GCA_027074515.1 Microcaldota archaeon
ATGGTCACCCTATACGCCGGCATCACCGTGGACAGCACCGTTATGAACCCGTACTTCCTTGCCAGAACGTCCTCTCCGCTAACTATCCTCACGTCCAGCTTCTTCTTCCCCGCCTCAGACGGCCTGAAGGATATGGGCACGGACGTCTTCCCGTATCCGTAGCGATCATTCACATCTATTCCAGCCGTTCCCACCTGTTTATCATCAACCAGAACAGCTATCTGCCCCTGTTTGGCATCGGAATCACATTTGGCGTACTCCACGTTCACCTGGTACGTATCTCCGGCGTAGAGATGACCATCCTTGTCCGTAGGACCTGTCACCGTGTACGCCACTGCCCAACCGTAGCCACAGCGCAGCACATCATTCGTAATCACCGGTCTGACAGCTCCAGTTATCTTCTTCTCCGTCCCGTCCTCACCAAGATAATCATACTCCCAGCTTATCTTCAGCTTCTCCCCAACAGCTCCCCCAACGTTCAGGGGCACATCAACCGTCACTACCTGCTCCTTTTTACTGCTTAGATCAACGCTGTACTCCCTGCCGTTGTTTATCGCCCCCAGCTGTTTGACTTCGTTATCATCCTGCCAGTCTTCACCCAGTTTCACCTTCAGCTTCGCCGTCTTCGCGTTGTACGGCACGGCAACGGAGAACACCAGGTTTACCTTCTTTCCAGCTGGGAGGGTACCTACGTAGTTATCGTTGTATTTGATGCCCAGCAGTTGGATGCCGGGTTCATATTTGTGGTGGAGGTAGAGCGTGAGGAAGAGGCCGTTGTCTCCCACGTGATCCCTTCTGCTGAAGGAGATGTACCCTTCGGGGGCGGCGACGATGATGTTGTAGTCTCCGGCGGGTACGTTTGCCTCAGCCACCCCGTTTTCATTGGTTGTTATGTTTGTGGTGAACGCAGTGGATATGCCTGTTATCGTTATGGTGACGTCCTTTACGCCGCTGTGGGTTTTTGAGTCAAGGAGCGTGATTTTTACAGGTTTATTCGTTTCTTCGGAGGCGAGTTCACCCTCGTTTGTGACTGTAATTGGGCCGTTTTCCTCTGTGGGCTGCTGCCCGACTTGCGGCCCAGTATACGTCGTCTCATCAGGGCTTACCGTTCCGTTCTGCTCTGCCGGCTGTCCACCAACTACCTGCGGCCCCGTATACGTCGTCTGGTTCGGGTTTACGTTGTTGTTTTGTACAACTGCCGGTCCCTGCCCTGTGTTTGGCCCCGTATATGTCGTCTCATCAGGGCTTACCGTTCCGTTCTGCTCTGCCGGCTGTCCACCAACTACCTGCGGCCCCGTATACGTCGTCTGGTTGCCGCTGGTTACTGGGCCGTTCTGTTCAGACTGACCTACCGTGGGGGGTACGTAAACGTTGCCGGAGTAGCTGAAGGCGCCCTGGGCAGGACTCATGGGCACAGTGATGTCGCTGTTGTCCGTTACGGAGATGGGCTTCTTGTATGCGAGGTGGTGCTTTGTGTCGTCTGCCACGAGGATGTACTGTCCCGCGGGCACACCGTCTAAGACTGCAATGCCGTCCTGGTCCGTTATGCTCTGGGATACTACCCTTGTTCCATCTGCAGAGTACAGGCGTACGGCTACGCCAGACATGGGGTTGCCCTGCGGGTCGGTTACCGTAACGGATACCTTGTGCGTTTCGGCCTTGGCTGCAGCGGTGTTTTCCACGAGCTTCGCGACGTATGGGTGGTCCTTTGTGCCCTCGCTCGTCTTGACGGTCTTGCTGAACTCAAGCCCGTCTGGCGTGGATATGTACAGGGAGACGCTATCGCTCCCTACTGTGGTGCAGTAGGCCATTGTGTCGCCGTCAAAGTCTGCGTACGTCCCATCCACCTGAACCTCTGCGTTGGTCACCACGTTTCCAGAAGGGTCCAGTACTCGCACGCAGAACTCGTTGCTGTGCAGGGGTTTGAGCGAAATGGATTTACTGCTCATGTTTGAGGCAACCGATATCGTTGATTCAACCATCTTGTAGTTGTCTGCTACCACCCGAACCCTGTAGTTTCCCTGTTTTATACCGGAAAGTACTGCAACGCCGCTACTATCTGTTGTACCCGTCGCTATGATTGCGTTGCCTGATAGTAGCGCGACCTGTGCTCCTGCTATTGGCTGGCCGGTCTGCCCGTCCGTTACCGTGATCATCGCGGTGTACGTTGGCGCAGTCCCGAATAGCAGGAAGGCTGTCCCCCCAAGAAGCAGTAGGATCGTTGCCAGGATCGTAGGAACGGGGGGTATGCCGTGGTCTTCCAGCCAATCGTGGGCGGCGTAGGCTGGCACTCCGTGGTCGTCCAGCCAGTCCAGCGCCGCGTACACCCAATCTTCTACATTTCTGTAAATTCCGTCCAACTTCTCGGCGATAGCACTCATGCTTTACTTAACGCTTTTTTAGTTTATAACGTTTGTTACTCTCCAGGAACGCCCAATAGATGCCGAGGACCAGGACAAATCCGCCCAGCCGAAAGAGGATGTCGTGAAGGAAGGGGCTCATGTACTTCAGGGTGAGTGAGATGCGCGCCACGTTGTACGCCCAGATGATTAAGCTCCCCACTACGCTCCAGGCTATCTTTGCCCCTATGTTCGTAGGCGTTGCGAGGATTGCTGCGGTGAGGAGGAGTATTTCATCAACGGCTGTGCATGGCCAGATGATATCGTAGGTGCCCGGGACCATATTATGTATATATTCGGAGATGCTGTGTAGGATCTCTTGACGGAATGGCAGTATTGCCAGCTCCAGGGCTACGTACGCTCCAACAATCCTCAACACTGCCTTCGCGGCGATTTTTTCCCTTCCCACAACGCATATATATCATTGTTGCCTTTTAGGGTTTGTGGCAGAGTGGGAGTTGCGGGAAGTAGGGGACAAGCGCTACATATACCTTCATCCTTCTGGCCTTTCTATCGGTCCGGGGATAGCGGAGTACCCAGAGACGATGAGGGCGGCGATCTCTGCTTTGATGGAGTCTTCTGCTGACGGTATAGTTATTTCTGATGTTTATGAGCGCATTTATGATGCCAAGCAGACTGCCATGCTGAAGGAGATTGCAGATGTGGCCAAGAGATTCAAGGATATGGGGTTATGGAGCTTCTCCGTCGTGGATAACATGGGTAAAGACTGCGCCCGCGTGTTTAAGACTGAAGGAACGGATATCGTCAAGGTAACCCATGATATGTGGCTGTCCGACCCCGTCGCTGCCTACGTCCAGCTCCTTGCTCTGCTCAAGCGCGTGCTTGCGAAGACTGATGCCGCGCCGGAGGCCCTCAAAGACTGTGGAACGAAGCTGGCAAAGGTTCTTAAGCTTGTAAAGAGCCTCATGGAAAGCACCACGCTCATCACCAAGGCAAAGTCGTACATCCTGCGTCTCAACAAGATCCCCAAGGACCGCTCGCTTTATACTCTTCTCTTCCAGCCTCAGCTCAAGCCTGCCTTTGTAGAGTCACGCGTTCTCGTGGCTAACGAGGAGAATCTGGTTCTTGTGGACCAGTACACGGTTGGCGACGCCGAGGTGTTCATATACAAGCACCCTGACCACGTAGAACCGCTGTACTACATATACCCGCCTGAATTCTCCCTACCTGAGGAGCAGTACCGTATAATGGAAAAAACGAAGGAGCTTGTCTCCCAGTATGCCCCAAAGACTGCCTTGCTATCCCACGGCAGCCCCGCCAGGGAACAGCTCATAGATCTCTACAGCAACACCCTCCGCGACGTAGCAAAGGACATGAAGGTGCGGTTATCCACGAAGGACCTGCGCCATTTGGCCAACATACTCGCCAGGCACACCGTGGGCTACGGCGTTCTTGAGCTCCTCCTTTCGGATAAGCGCATAACGGACATCTACGTGGACGCACCTCTCGGCTCAAAGCCTGTGTACGTTGTTCATTCCGAATACGGCCAGTGTCAGACCAACGTTGTTGTTTCTCCTCAGGACGCCCTCTCCCTCGTGTCAAAGTTCCGTGCAATGAGCGGACGCCCCTTTGACGAGAGCCACCCCGTTCTTGACTACGACCTTCCCGACGTCTCTGCCCGTGTTGCCGTTATAGGCCCTCCTCTGTCTCCTGATGGCGTCGCCTTCGCCTTCCGTCTGCACAAACCCACGCCTTGGACGCTCCCACAGTTCATAGACAACAAGATGATCACACCTCTTGGCGCCGGCCTTCTCTCCTTCTTCATAGACTCCCAGGCGACCATGCTCGTGGCTGGCTCGCGTGGTGCAGGGAAAACATCGCTCATGACGTCCCTCATACTTGAGATTCCCCAGAACCAGCGTATACTCACTCAGGAGGACACGCTTGAGATCCCTGTGGAAGAGATACGCAACCTTGGCTTTCACATACAGCGTTTGAAAACGAAGAGCCCCATAGGTGGTGGCGCGTCAGGGGAGCTGCCCCCAGAAGATGCTCTGCGCACTGCCCTGCGTCTGGGCGATTCCGCCATTGTCATTGGAGAAGTCCGTTCTAAGGAAGCAAAGGTTCTGTACGAGGCTATGCGTGTTGGTGCGGCGGGCAGCGTTGTCATGGGTACGATTCACGGTGATTCTGCGTACTCCGTCTGGGACCGCGTGGTGAACGACCTTGGCGTGCCTACCACTTCCTTCAAGGCGACGGATCTCGTCGTGGTGAACGCGCCCATTCGTTTCGCGGGTTCTCTCCAGCGGCACAGAAGAACGGTGGCGGTAACGGAGATAAGGAAGCACTGGAACCACGATCCCATGGCAGAGGGGGGATTCTTAGACCTCATGCGGTACAACGCCAAGGAAGATGCCCTCCAGCTGTTAGAGGACAATATTAAGGAATCTGACATGTTCTCCAAGGTGATGGAGCTCCGCGGTCTTAGTTATGAGCAGATATGGGAGGAAATTAATGCCAGGGCGTTCACCAAGAAGTACCTCGTTGATCTGAAGAGGAAGCACGGTGTTCCCGAGCTGTTAGAGGGCAAGTACACGGTGCCTGCGCACAACAAGTTCCTGCTGTTGAAGGAGAAGAGCATTGAAGAGCACGGTGCCCCAGATTACAAGGGTGTTTTGGAGGAGTGGAAGACCTGGGTGAACGAGGTGCTCCTGAAGGGCATCCTTGCGAGGAGAGAGGCACATGGATCTGGCAAGGCTTCTCGGGCTTAAACCCAAGGAGCAGAAGGAGAAGAAGTCTTCGTCTCAGCAGTTCATTGAGTTCTGCGAGCAGGCAGCCAAGAAGTACCCGTACACGGGGAAGGTAGATCCCGAAGTTGCCCACGCCCTGGACTACCTGGAGTGGCCCCTGGATCCAAGGGCAGTATACTCTGGAGCCAGGCTTGCGGGCCTGTACGCTGCAGCTGCAGGGTTTTTTGTGTCACTCATGCTCATATACGTCTTCTTCATCAATGTTTACGGCTTAGACATCATTCTCCAGGACCCCATGGACCTGATTCTCACGAACTATCTCTTCTGGTTCTTCCTCTCTCTCCCCCTGATCTTCTGGGCAGCTGGGTACTACTCCGTTCTCAACATGCCCGTCTCTGAGGCTAAAAAGCGCTTCCAACACGACCTCTTTCCTGCCCTGCGCACCTTGGGATACTTCGTCATGTCCATGAAGCTTGTGCCCAACTTAGAACATGGTATAAAGTTTGCTACAGAGCACGGGCACGGCGTCTTCGCAGAGAAGCTATCTAAAATTCTCTGGAACCTCCAGATAGGCGTTCTTAGGACTGCAGAGGAAGGTTTGGATCGTGTTGCGTATCAGTTCGGCCACTACTCCGGCGAGTTCAAGCATGCCCTCATGCGCATCCGTTCTTCCCTGCTTGAGGCTGAGGACGCGAAGCGCTACGTGATTCTTGACTCTGCCCTTCGCGAGGCAAAGCAGGGGGTGAAGGAGCGTCTCATGGACATGGCTTCCAAGCTCTACATGCCTTCCGTGCAGCTCTTCTACGTGGGGGTGTTCTTGCCCTTGCTCCTCTTCATCCTCGTTCCCATCGGTGCCGCATTCTCCAACAACAGCGTTCTATCCAACCCCTTGGTCATTTTCGGCACGTATGACGTTGCAATGCCCCTGCTTGCCTTCTTCTTTGCACGGTACATCATATCCCAGCGCCCCGACGTGTACGAGCCCCCTGAGATCCCCGATGATTACGTCAAGAACTATGATAAGATACGTAAGAAAGCGATCGTCTTTGCGGTGGGCGTCGCTCTGTTCATTCTGGCCATGGGTTACGTCTTCCACGTGCTCTTTGATACTACCGTTGCCACTGTCGCTCAGCAGATGGGTAGAACGCCAGAGGAGATAGAGGAGATTCTCGCACATCCTGACGAGCCGAAATACCAGTACCTTTATCAGACCATTGTCCAGAACTACGATATGACCCCTTACATGCTCATCTACTCTGTTTTCATTGCGATTTCTGCGGCCCTGTTTGTTTACTTCCGTATGGCCTATTCAGAGAAGCAGAAGCGTCAGAAAGAGATAATGCAGATGGAGGACGAGTTTAAGGACGCAGTTTACGTTCTTGCTTCCCGTATGGGCGAGGGAAAGCCCCTGGAGAGCGCACTCACCGCAGTGTCCGAGAACATGCCTGAAACGAGGATAGCGAAACTCTTTAACCGCATAGCGTACAACGTCCGTGTGCTTGGGATAACGATAGGAGACGCCGTGTTCTCTCCCATCTTTGGCGTGCTGTTCCGTATCCCTTCTAAACGCCTACATACCGCCTTTGAGGTCCTTGTATCTGCCGTTTCTCTGGGTACAGAGCTGGCGGCCAAGGCCCTCGTCGTGCTCTCCGAACAGCTGAGGGATGAGGAAGATGTTTTGAAGTCTCTGCGCTCTAAGCTTGGCGAGATTTCGGGCATGATGATGGTCATGGGCATGTTCGTGGCGCCCGCAGTCCTCGGTATTACGATAGCCCTTGAGAAGGTGGTGATGGGCTCTTTGCAAGGGTTGGACTTCTCTCAGCTCCAAGGGCCCCAGTCCCAGGAGGTCGCGCAGCAGCTGAACATACAGATGCCTAAGATTTCATCTACCGTACATACTACGCCGCAGTGGGTCTATCTTGCGTCTGTGGGCGTTTACGTCCTTGAGATCGCAGCTCTGCTTACGTACTTCTCCGTTTACCTTCTTAACGGGAGGGACCGCATAGGTCTCGTCACGAAGCTGGGCTGGGCTCTGCTCGTCGCGGCTGTCATATACGCCGTGGCTTCTTATGCGTCAATACTTGCCGTTTCTGCTGTGGGGGCGTTGTGATGCGAGGACAGGAGCATACGGTGATGAGTTACCTCGTTTGGGCAGTCTTCGCCACTTTCTTCGGCATCGTCGTTCTCGTCGTGGCGAACAAAATAGGTCAGCCGGCAGCGTCTATGTTCTGGCGCCAAGTAAGCGTTGTTTTGACGTCTGCGGTGAAGCAAGCACGATCCAGTCCAGGAATCTGCCAGTGTGCGCACTCTGTTGACCCAATCGTGTTCTCGGACGGTTTTACCCTCACGCCGAGGTACGTGGAGGCGTTTTTGCCCAAGGGTTGGAAGGCGTACTTCGTTGCGGGTGATGGTTTCCGCTGTGAGGACGACTCTATTGTTGCTCAGCGCTACGCCCGTGTTCCAGTTGTTGTCTGCTGCAAGGGGTCTGGCTCTTCAGGCACCTGTGTCCTTTACTTCAACAAATGGTTTGCCAACAGCTGTTCTCCGCCATCACCATCAAGCAGCAGGTGCAGTGGGTGAGCAAGGCTTTTATACCCCCTCGCCGTTATACTCCCGGTGATGGTTATGAGACGAGGACAGGCGTTTGAGGTGTTCCGGCTGCTTATCGCCGCTGTTATTGCTGGTGCCATTCTCATGGTGTTGCTCAGTGTTCTTGGTGGTCTTACAATTACGACTCAGGCCCCAGATGATTTCATTAAGCAGGCAATAAAGAGCATGGCAACTGAGGGCGGTGTACGCACGTCCAATACCATCGTTTTTAAGAATGGTATGGCTGTGAACCTGGCAGCTGCTGCGGGTGCGGCGGTGCTGGATGTTGGGTGTGTGGATACATATGTAGATGCTACTCTTCCCTGGAGTTGTGATAGTAGTACCCATCTGTGTGACTACAGTGGTGGCAGCCAACGCGGTTATATACGAGTGGTGTGTAACCCAATTACGGGAACTGGCCAAAAAGTTGGTAAATGTTCTACAGCTTTTGATTCAACAACGTGTTCCCTTGCTTGCTGTGTGGAGTTCCACAAGGCCGCATGAACAGATTTTTATTTCACCTCTTCTTCTTCTACACATGGACAACAGGGGTTCCTCTGACTGGACCATCATATACCTCCTGGTGCTCGCTGTGATTGCTGCCATACTTATGTTCGGCGTGATTAAGCCCATGTACTCCCGTGCTGGCAGTGCCGTTGGTGGTTACCCATGAGGAGGGGCGTTGAAGAGGTGTTTCAGCTGCTCATCGGTGTCTTTACGATGGCTCTAATAGCTACCATTGCGTACCAGGTTCTCGGCCGTGTCCAGACGTCTCGCTGCGAGCAGATGTGGCAGACCGACGTGACGTCTTTTGCCAACGCAATCACCACCGTGGCGAAGAGCTACGGTACCACTGCCTACGTAACGCTCCATGGCAAGTGTGGCAGGGCAGATGAGGTCAATTACGCTCTGATTACACTCAACGACAGGAAGCTCTGCATCGCCGTTTGCGGAACACCTACTGACTCCTGCTACGTCGTGAGGTATCTCGCCTCTGGAAAGCAGGGTTCCAAGCGCGTGGAGCTCTCTCGGGGTTATTCGTGCACAGAGATAACGCCATATGTGTACTACCTTGTGGAGAGGGGAGGCAGCTGCGACTCCGGTTTTACGGACATTGGGAGCGACTTTGAGCAAAAAGGGTTTGTTATCAAGGGCCTTGTGAAGCATGTTTACGTTCGCAGTACCGTGGATGCAAGTGGGACTAAGAGCGTGGTAATCTGCGCCCAGAAAGGTGGTTGAATGCTGGATTACATTCTGTCTAAGATCGTTATGCTCATCTTTCTCTTCGCCACACTCTTGGCATTCGTGGCTGTGAAATCCTCCCTATCCGGATACTTCTTGCAGTCTGCGGCGTCTCAGCAGGCGAAGCTCATCGTTGCAAGGGTAGTTGGGCTTGTCTCCAACACGATCAGCGTTTCCAGCGCGTTCGTGTACGCCTTACCCCCGTACATTCAGGGTGGTAACAAACGGATACCTTTCAAGGTTGTGGCTCAGTGTGCAAATCAGTCCGGCTCTGTTCTTCTCGGTATAGGCATCTCTACGGAGGACAATCATGTCATTGGATTCTCTACCACGGATCTTAGGAATCCCTTTGGGGGAAAGATCTCTGTTAAGATATGCGGCTTTTCTTCTGGCGGCTCTGGATCTGTAGTAGTTGGTGATACGCTGAAGTACAAGTACGTACGCATCGCAAAGGATTTGAGTGGCTCTGATCTGAGCATCACGATATGCCCCGCTGATAATACGGGTACTTCTTGCATCTCTGGGGCAATATGCAACAAGGAGTGTAGCTCATGAAGAGGGGGTTTACGCCGCTTGCGGATATGACTGTGGTCGTTCCAATCGCCATTTCTCTCATTCTGTTCTTTGCGGCCCTTGCGTGGGCTACTAACACCGTAGAGTCTGTTAACAACAGAGTAAACCTGTCTGTGAAGCTCGTAGACCTTGCAGAGATCTTTACAGCGCCAGGAATTTTGACGGACAAGGAATTTAGTAACGCCTGTACTGCTGCGGCAGGTATGGGCGAGGGGATCTCGTACACCGTAAAGCTTAACTGTGATGGCACAGTGAAGGGAAAGTGTCCAAACGTGCCGCCCCCAATTCCCCCCCGTGCTACGCGCCTGGTGTACGCGTTCCCTGTCCCGTATCAGATATCTTCTGCTGGGCTGCCTGAGAATGATGTGTGCTACCTGGAGGTGACCGTGTGGAAAGGGGCATAGCGTCTTTCATAGACACGATTTTCCTCATGCTCATCTCTGCGACTGCTGCAGCAATCCTCTTCTATTCGGCAGCACATTATGGTACGTCCTTGGGCACCCAGACCAGCGCCTTAATTCTTGAGTTCTACACCCACCAGGTCCTTAGGACGATATCCGCGGTCACCGTTACACCTGCCCATTGCACCCATTCGGACTACCTCTTGGCAATTATGAAGAAGGACATTTACAACAACGGCGACTTAAGCAAAGCTACTCTTGATGAGCTGAATGCAGTGGTTTCAAAAGCACTCGCCCCAATTCACACCTATTACGATTATGGCGTTTACGTGTACAGTCCTTCCCTTGGGAAGAGGCACCTTCTCTACTGTATACACAATCCAAGTGCGAATTATGCGCCTGTGTGCGGTATGTGCAAGGATTCCAACGCGGAAAATGCAAGTAACACCATCTCAGGCGCTTTTGGGGTGCATAGTGCTTATGCTCCCCTGCGCATCCGTACCAGCGGGGGGGCGTACGCCACGCTGTACCTTGTTGTTTACCTTTGGCCATCTGGGGAGCTTGGCAAGAGGGGTCTTGGTTGTTGATGGGGCGCTTTGGTATTTTTGTGTTTAGCCCCCTAGCAGCTTCTTGAGGTCGTCCATGTCTTCGTCGCTTTCTCCTTCTTCGCTGAGATCTAGCCCCAACAGATCGCTGTCTTCATCACCGGTGTCTGCTGTTTCTTCATCTCCTCCAAGGAGGGACAGTATGTCTTCATCTTCTTCCTCTTTCTTCGGCTTTGTCTTTTTATGCTTGTTCTCCTCTGCTGTTGGCTTTTGGTTCTTCTGCGCTTCTTCTGTTTCTTCTGCCCGCTCTGTGCCATGTCTGCCGTGCCTATGTTCGCGGGTCTTAGTTGGTTCTTTCCCCATCGCCGTTTTGATCTGTTCATATACTTCTTCAGCTATTTTTGAGATGTCTTCATGGCGTATTACCCGCTGCTTCGTCTCTTCTGGTTTGGGCGATGCTGCCTCTCCTGATACTTCTCCCATCAGCTCTTCCACGAGGGCGTTAACGTCTATGTCCGTGCTACCTGTTTCCATTATCCTCTGCCTGATTATGGGTTCTGCCTTTTTGCAGACTGCCTCTGCCGCGTCCTTTGCTGCTCTTCTTTCTCGCCAGGTATGGAATGGTTTGTTTGTGGACTGTAATATGCGCTGCTCTACGTTTTTCTTTAGTTCATCCAGAATCTTCTTGACTGCCCGGTCCACGTCTCTTGGTCTGAGCTTTTTCTTTTCTTTCTCCTCCGTCTTCTGTTTCTGCTCTTCCTTGTTTTCCTCCTTTTTTGGCTCACTCTTTTCGCGCTCTTCTGCTTCGGTGGTTGGTTTCTCCGCGCGCTGCTGTATTTTTTGTTTTTGCTTTTCCAGGATGTACTTTTTCTCCATATCTTTTAGGACAGCTCTGAACACTTCTACTTCGGGATCCTGGGGTTCCGTGGGTTTTTGCTCTGTGGGTTTGGCCGTTTGAGTCGTGGTTGCCTTCACCTCTTTTTCCGTTGTCCCCTTTTGTTCTTCTTTTTTCTCGGTCTCCCGTTTATCCTCTTTGCTTGGCTCAATCTCCTCCACAGTTGCTGCCCTCTTGGGGAGGATGCTCGGTACCTTTATACTCTTCTTGACCTCGGGCGCTTTGGTTTCAATCCTGTTTTCTGATACGGAGAATTCTTCTATCTTGATTGGGGGCTTTTTTGGCTGTTCTTTCTTCTGGAGCTCGCCATTTTTTGCACTCTTTGGCGTGGGTACGATCTTTTTTAGCAGCGCACCTACGCTGAATCCCGTATTTTTTGCCGTGCGCCCTTTCTTTGCTTTTTTCTCTGCATGGTGCCTATGCTCTTCTCTCTTTGGAGTGTGCGCCTCTTGCTGCGTGCTTTTCTCCTTTTGCTCTTCCTCTTTCAGTATCGCGACGATCTGTTCTGCTTCGGGCGCTATATGCTCCGTTGTTTTTGTTGCCTTTTTGGTGCCCGGGCTCTGATATGCCTCTTTTTCCTTTTCCACCTTTCTTTCTTGCACATTTTCCTTTTTCTTCGGAGCCTCTTGTGCTTTCTGTGCCGTTGTTTTTGGCGCGTTTGCCCTGTGGAGGATGCCTTTTAGCTTCTCTAACACCCCTCCCCTTTGAGTACTGGCAATTTTTGCTTTTCTTTCCTCCTTCTTTGCAGTTTCCTCTGGGCTTTTTTGTTCTGTCGCTTTCTGTGGTTGTGGCTTCCCCGTTACCTGTATCTCCTGCGCGGCTGGCACTGTTTGGGCAACCTTTGGTTTTGGAGCCACCGGTTTTTCTATGTCTTCTTCTAGCGCCTTCTGCAGCTCCTTCACGTTTACGTCCTTGTGGGTAGTAATGGCTTGCCTTTGTTCCTGTGGTTTTTCCTTCTTTTGTACCTTGCCTTGATTCTTAGCCTTCTTCCCTAAGAACACGTATGGGAACACCGTTGCGGTTGTGACGAACGTTGCAATCGCAGGGATGGGCCCGAACAGGAGAGCCCCCGTTGTCATCAGCGCCGTGGTTCCACCGAATATGATTCGTACTCCCCCCCTTGTGGCGGGATCATCCATGTTTATTTTCCTTTCCGCTATTTTTTCGGCTATTTCAGCCCCAGCAACGTAGCTTACGGCGAAAACGGTACCATACTCCGTTACCTTAAGCACGACTGGTGGGACAGATATGTTGAACTGATGCATGGTGATATCCATCCACGCCTGGAGCGCCTTGAGGGGATTATCCATCACACCTTAAATACATCCGCGGTATTTTAATCTGATGGATGCCTTTTTCACCGTCTGGCTTATCCTTGGCTCGGCTTTGGGCATCTCTGTTCTTTCCCTCGTCATCCTCCCCATCGTTGGCTACATATCCTCAAAGCTGGGGGGCGGCTGGAGAGGGTTCGTATCTGGGCTGGTTCTTCTGTACGTGCTTGTGTTTGTGTATAAATTGTACGTGTTCCTTGCTTCCGTGCCCTGTCCGTCTCACTTGCCTCCGGATGTGGTTGTTTCTGGTTGCCCATCCGTCTTTGATCCGTCGGTTTTTGGTGCTGCGTTGGTGTCTGCGTTCAGGGCATGGGCGGTGTTGCTGCTCTTCTACGTGACTGGCTTCGCGCTCTATATTTATATTCCGTCAGAGTATAATCTAAATGTGCGGCGTTACGTTGCAATCTTCGCGGCGCTGAGCTTCGCTGTGCTGTGGCTGGTGGTGTTTCCATGGAGTCTGGACGTGTTGTTTGGCTATTAGCGGTGCTGTTCCTTCTGCCCTTTGCGCTGGGGGGCTACTGCGGCGTGCACGAAATTCCCCCAGACCAGTACAATCGCTTTGTGCTTGCCACGCACAGCGTTCAGGGCGCTACGGAGTTTAACAGCATGCGCTCCCTCAAGCCCGCCGACGTGTCTAAGATAGACGTGAACGACCTTGTTATAGCTTCTCCCGACCGTAAGAACTACTACGTAAGCGAGTTTAATGGCTATGCCGCTGATCCGAAGTCTGTGCCCTTTTTGAACCGTGTTAGCTCAAAGGGTGCCCCATTTCTTCTTGCAGGGGTAGTTTCCTCGGACCTCCGCGTGGCGAAGGATCTCCCCAACGGTCCAGGATACGGTGTGCAGCTACACGTGCACTACGGCGGCAGGACAGAGACGTCCCTCTGGAGAACGGGCAGCTCCTACTCGGCAGGGCTTTCCAGCATTACCAACATGTTCTCCATGCTGCTAGGCACGAAGCAGCGGCTTCACAACGCCCCCCGCATCAAGAACGTTCTTCGCGCGGAGGACTTTAACGTCACTCTCGTCTGCGCATCCAACATTTGCAACCAAATTGTTTATTCTTTGTTTTCAAAGTATCTGAATATCGGTGCAAGCGCGGAGATGTTTACGGAGTGGGGTGGAACCGCGGTTTGGAACAAGGTTTTGCCATCAAGCTTCAAGAGCAGCATCCGTGGGCTGGGTGTTTCCATAAAGCGAGCCGAGCCCGTTGCCAAGTTTATTGAGAAGTACAACAAGCTGGCGGAGAAGATCCCCGGGATGCGCAAGATCAAGACGTTTAACGACGAGCTCTTTGAGGACCTTGCTGCCCAGCCGGAGGAGATCCAGGAGGCGTATCGTAACTGTGTGATTAAGGGCAGCGGTTGTGACAAGATACTGAACCCCGAGGTTCTCTCTAAACTCACGCCCAGGGAACAGGCCTGCCTTGCCCGCGCCCTCAGCGTTTCGTCCGCAGCCCTTGATGATCTCGCCGAGCGTATCAAGACGAATCCACAGCTCAGGGCATCTGTAGATGATCTGTTCCGTGCTTCTGACAGGCTTGCTAATCAGCTCAAGGACGAACAAACCCGTGCAGCATTTGCATCTCTCCTTCAGGATCCAACAGTGATTGAACAGCTGAAGAACGCGAAGAGTGCAGACGATCTTGCAGAAGCGCTCACAAAGGACATCAAGCGTGAGATACAAGGCGTAAAGAGTAAGCTTCCAGAGACCAAGAATGAGCAGTCAGTGCAGCAGCTCCAAAAAACCCTTGAGCAGCTCCAAGCGGAGCAGAGTGTCATATCTACAATATCTAAAAGCCTCTATGGTTTGCGCAGTGCAGTGGCTAATTTGAAGAGCGCCGACGATGGTGCTGTGCAGCTCCTGGCGAAGCAGCTGGACGGTTTGGGGGTACCCGGCGTAGAGAAGCTCTTTAGCGAC
>JALTCQ010000137.1 GCA_027074515.1 Microcaldota archaeon
CCTTGCGAAGCGTAGGCGGGAGCCGTCGAAGCGGCCCTTGCGGGGGCCGTGGAGGCGCCAATGAGACACCGCCCCTGGAGGGTTCAGCCGCTTACCGGTAGACCGGGACAACGTCAGGTGGGCTGTTTGGCTGGGGCGGCACACCCCAGAAAAGATAGCTGGGGTGCCCAAAGGTCGGCTCAGGCGGGTCAGAACTCCGCCGTAGAGTGCAAGGGCAGAAGCCGGCTTGACGGTGTTCCGCACAATGTGGAACGCCGATGGGAAACCAGGGCCTAGCGAACCACCGGTTCCCACTGGTGGGGGCCGGTGCTGTCAGAGAAGTTACCCCGGGGGTAACAGAGTGGTCGCGGGCGAGAGCCCACATCGACCCCGCGGTTTGCTGCTCCGATGTCGGCTCGTGGTATCCTGGCCGTGCACAAGCGGCCAAGGGTAGGGTTGTACACCCATTAAAACCGCACGTTAGCTGGGTTAAGTACGGCGCGAGCCAGTATGGTTGATATCTGTCGGGAGTGTTGGCCGCCTGAGGGGAAGGACCGCCAAGTACGAAAGGAACGGCGGGACGCGGCCTCTGGTGGACCGGTTGTCTGACAAGGCACTGCCGGGTAGCTACGCCGTAGGAGATAACCGCTGAAGGCATCTAAGCGGGAAGCTCCCCCCGAATAAGAGGCGGCCGTTCCGGGCTTCCTTCGGGAGGCTCAGACGAGGGCTCCGGAAGAACACCGGGTTGATAGGCGCCGGGTGTAAGCGGGAAGGGCAACCGACCCGTTCAGCCCAGGCGTACTAATCGCCCGAGCTGCGTTTCCGGTCCAGACCTATCCCTATGCGCGGCGTGTCGTCTGCCTTTCCTCGAATTTTCAAGAACAACAAACTAGCAGATAGGCTCCCGTGCGCGGCTGCCTGTATATACATAACTATCATGAAAAATAGTTAGACGATTTTGAAGGAAGAGATAAAAACAGTCAGGTCTCCCGATAAAATGCGAAAGTATGCTGATCAAAACGTTAATATAGCTGCAACGACCATTTCATACTGCAGGTGATAAAAATGTCCAACCTCGAACTGTTTGCCCGGCTATCTTCAAAGGAATGCACCTACGAACAGTGGGGCGGAGATTCTGGCGGAGGATGGGGCGTATACCACTGGGGAACACACCACGCCTAAAAGCCTGACGAAGGGAAATAAATGGACACAGAGCTGGAAAGGATACTAGAGCACACAAAATACGTATCAGTATTATTCGCCCCAAATCTGGGCTGTAATCTGCAGTGCGTATACTGTGCGGCGAAACCCATTGCTGAGATGTTCCAAGAGACTGATGTAAAAAGGTACCGAGAGGTACTATGGGACACTGCAGAGCGAACGGCGAGCGCGATAGAAAGGTTCCTAGATGAGTACAATACACACATAGACTTTGAAATGCACGGATACGAGCCGTTGCTGGCGGACCCAGAGCTGTTCAAATTCTTTGGGGAAAAATTCAGGAGATACGCCAAGGAAGGAAAATTGGAACTAAACATGCAAACAAATGCAACCCTTGTAACCGAAGATATCGCAAAGATGCTGAGAAAATACGGATGGAAAGCTGGCGTATCTGTAGACGGACCAAGGGAAGTACACAACAGAAACAGACCAATGCCCGGTGAAGACAGCTACCAAAGAACAATGAATGGGGTAAAAATACTGCGAAAGTATAAAATCGGCGGAGAAGGCATAATATCAGTCATAACGAAGAATCACATGCACCCTACCCCAAAAGACGGGGCGCAGCGATACTACAGATGGCTGGTGGACAATGAATTCAAATCAGCGAATTTACACTTCGTAGAATACACCAAGATGTTCGACAATTGGGAAAAAATAGAGCCCAGCATCTCTGAATACATCGAATTCTTCGTGGAAGTATATCGGCAGTGGGCTAAAGATTCATCGGGAGTAGAGATAATCCCATTCACCACAATAATAAACTCTCTTATAACGGGAGAGCCACAACCAAGCCAATGCTTGATGATGGACACCCACTGTTTCAACATAATAGAAATAACATGGGATGGGCAGATACTAAACTGCGATAGAAATTCATACACACACAACATAAAAATTACTGAAGTAAACACGCTAGAAGATATTCTAAAGTCAAAAACGTCCAAAGAAACCCTTGAGCGATCTAAGTACCTACAAAACAACGACCCGGCTTGTGGAGCATGCAAATACTGGAAAATATGCCACGGGGGTTGTACATACTCGGGAATGATGCGATACTTTGATTTGATCGCTGAGGGAGAAAAGCCGAAAATAAAAGATCCCCGCCTATATCGGACAAAGTACTGTCCAATCTACAGAATTCTATTCAGAATTATCGAAAAGGACTTACGAGATTTGGGATACGATCTAGCAATATAAGATGCATCGCTCCTATGCGTGGCTACTGTTTTATACATAATGGATGAAAATGCTCAGACCGTTTTTGAAAGAAAAAATAAAAATGGGCGGCAGCAGAAGAACAGAACAAAATGAGGGGGCGAAAGACACAGCAACACTACGTAATAAATTCCAGGAGCGCGAATTATACACATGGCAAGATCAATTATCCTAACGGATGGAGAGGTGGCCCTTGCCGTTCCGGAGCGAGAGGACTTCAAGCTGGACGTGGTGAACGATCCCTTCGTCCGTACGTGGGCGCAGTCCCCCATGTTCTTTTGGCAGGATGAGGAGAAGGCGTACGAAGACAACAAGGGGTCCGTTGGAGAGCCCAGCTTCGCAATAATCTACAAGGGAGAGTTCGTGGGTCTTTGCGGCTGGAAACTGAAGGAAGCTCCCATACCACAGTTCTGGTTCGGGCTCTACAGGAACCGATTCCAGGGTATCGGGACGAGGGCAATAAAACTGCTGCTAATTATAGCATTCGTCTTCCACAACCACGATGCCGCTTTTGCAATAACCATGGAGAACAACAGGGCATCCATACGCGCGCTGGAAAAGGCAGGATTCAAGATCTTTGGGAAAACGAGGAAGTCATTCCTAGCAGGAAGGAAGAAGGTTGGCGCAACGTGGATGGTAGCATACGCGGATCGCTGGCTGAAGGAAAACGACGAATACGTCCGGAAGGTACTGGAACAATCTGGCTACGACCAGGGGGGAATCAAATGGTAGCAGGCTACGACAAGACAATCTGGCACGTGAAGCATAGAGAGAAGAGAAGCGAGATAGAAGCAGGGTACGTGAACGCGCTCATAGACCTGGCGGCGGCGCGATTGGGGGAAGAATACAGAACGATACTGGACGTGCCGTGCGGCAACGGACGCCTCCACCCATTCTTGCAAAAATACGGCTACAGCGTGGAAGGCCTCGACCTTTCCGAAGAGATGGTGGAAGAAGCAAGAAACAACGGGCGGAACTGCTGGGTAGGCGATATGAGCGATCCAAAGGCATATCCAGACAAGAAGTACGACGTCATACTGAACTGGTTCACGGCCTTCGGCTACTTTGACGACGAGACGAACGAGAGAATACTGGGCATCTGGAGAGATCACTTGAGGGACAACGGGCTACTGATAATAGACGTGGCTGCGGCGGGTAAGGATCCCTTCGTGGGTGCAGAGCGCTACGACGACGGAACCATAGAAATAATGGAAGAGGAAAACGAAGGAGCGTTCAGAAAGCTGTGGATAAGGCTGTTCAGAGACGAAGGCAATAGGTTAGAGCTTCTGAAGGAACTACGCGTGAAGCTGCGCCTGTACACAAGAGAAGAGATGACCGATCTGTTGGAAAAACATGGCTTTGAGGTACTGGAGACGTTCCAGAGGCTGACGTTCTGGCGGCCAAAGGAAGCACCAGCACACACGTACATCGCCGTGAAGCGTTAGACGAACTCATCACGGTAAATCCAGACAAGCACGGCTGCGAGAAGTGTCAGAAACGCGGATAGGGAGAAGAGAAACGTGAAAGACGTAAGACTGATGAGTAAGCCCCCCAGCGCAGAGCCGACGCCCATCGCTATGGACCAGCCTCCCTCGTAGTAACCCCATTCAGTGGTTGCGCTCCCTTTATCCACGAACAACGAGTAAAAAGCGTCCCACACGGGAGCAAGAACTGCCCAGGACGCACCGCGGATCATCTGAACGATGTAGAGAAGCAATGGTGTGGATATAACTGCAAAGAGGCCAGTGACAATGGCCGCAAGGAGATAGCCTGCAACGAGCATGCCCACGCGGTACTTGTTCTTCACACCGAGACGAGAGAAGAGAATGGCAAGCACGCCGTAAACGATGAGGTTCAAGGACCAACTAACACCCGCATCTGAAAGCCCTCCACCGATCTGCTCAACGTAAGCAGCGTACAACGGAGTGTACACGCCCTCCGCGAAGTTTGCGAGGAGCGCTGCAACGAGAAGAACGAGGAGGGCCTTGCGCATGAGTTGAAATGAGAACACCAGTTTAAAGCGCTTGACTCCAATACTAACGCGATGATGAGCACGCACCACCCTGAAGGTGGCGTAGATGATGAAACTGACCTACTCTGAGCAAAGATATAAGCGCCTGAAGAGGATACTAACAGAACACGTGGGGGCGAACGCTGCGGAATTCCTCGTCAGGGCAACCGCTGCGGCGGAAAAAGATATAAAGGAAACCTTTGGGAAGCAGTTAGATCCGGGAAGACCCATAATCCTCGTGGGCCCAGGACGTTCTGGAGATGTGCCAGGGCACACGCTCATGGCAGTCCTCGGGGACACGCACAAGTTTTACAGGATACCCATCGTACGTATTCCGTTTAGCCCAAGAAGCGTAGACCCTGCAGTAAGAACGGACGTCGGGTTAGCGATGATAAACAGGCAGTTGCTGGAGGAGATAAAGCGAGCGAAGGAGAGGGGAGCGCAGCTCGTGTACGTGGACGCCGTACGCAATAAGGGGGAAACACAGAAGGCTTATGAGGAGATTGCAAAACGGCTGGGCATTGAGTTCGACGCAGTAATAAACCTTAACGAGGCCCCACGCCACAGAATACGTATCCTGGGCAAGCACCTGGACAATTACTCTAAATTTATGCGATTATTTGACAAAATACCCGCGGAAATAGACCCAAACGGCAGAAAATACAAGGTAAACATATACAGAGTCGTACGTGAGGGGCACAAGTAATTTATACATAATCACCCAGATTTTAGGGGTAGCGACCGGGTGGCTCCCCAGAGGGAGGAAGGTCCGCCCACCCATAGCGCAAAGGGGAACGCCCCCGTCCCGAGAGGGACGCCGGGGGAGCAGAAACGGCACTTCCGCCGTGGAGCGGATGACCGCAAGAGAGCATCGAAGCGGCGGAAGGTGAAACGGCCCCCGGACGGGTGCAAGGCGTTGCCGCTCAGTCCAATGCCACCAAGAACAGAAGGCGGCCTACGGGTCGCTGCCCCAACATATTTTAACCACTGGAGAGAAATACTATCGTGGTCCTGGAAAGAGCGCGGGAGAAGTACCACGGAATCCGATACAGCATCAGACTGTGGAAAGAAGCTACGAAGGGACGGCTCAAAAGAACGAAGCTTGCTCTTGCAAGCAAGGTTGGAAGCAGGGAAGCAGAGGAACGCCTAAAAGCAATAGAGGAGTTCGTGAAGAAGCACAAAGGGCTCGTAATACCAGCAGAGCTCTACGACAAAAGCCCAGAAGAGCTAAAGAAAAAACTAAGCGAGCTAGATGCACACATAGAAAAACTGAGAGCAGTAGAAAGCTGGGCAAAAGAAACACGAGAGCTGGACGAGAAACAAAGAGAATGGCTCGCAGATATAATAAATCGAGCAAAGAAGAACCCAAAACTGGCCGCAGCAATGGTGGGGCTAGCATACGACCTGAGAGAAGACGGGGAGCACAGAAAGAAAATCATAGAAAGCGTGGGGAAACTAAAAAACGCCGAAATAAGCAGCAATTGGCGCAGGTTTTTTGGCTGGAAAGTGCTAGGTCCGCTGAGACCCAGAGACATAAAGGAGTTCCACAATAAGTACAAAACGCTCAGAAAGGAGGGATATCTACCTTTCAGGTCCGCCGGAATGTACTTCGCACTGTACGATCAACCAGAACTCGCAGACGAATACAGAAAGCTCATGGAGACAATGAGAGTGCTAACATACCCGCCCCACCGTATGCTAACACCAAAGATGCGTACAGTGTTTGGAGATCCGAAGGAAACGGCAAGGTTGGCAGACCTGCTTGTGAAGATAGCTGATGTGGTAAACAAAAATAAATAACGCTAAAGCAGCGGTAGTGATTGGCGATCAGTCCAACAATTATAAACCCTCCGCCACAATAGCAATAATACGTGCACTTGGGCGCCGGTAGTCTAGCCTGGTAGGACGTCGCCCTGCCACGGCGACGACCCGGGTTCGAATCCCGGCCGGCGCACTCTGCATATTCTAAAAAAGTACCTGGAATGTATGGCAAATCCGCTTTACAGAAGCTTGAAGTCGTCGTAACCAGCACGTAAAGATGCAAATACTTGTATGAACTGCCAATTCCAATAAAGAAACATAAAAACGTGCTTCCAAATTTTTTCGTGCAGAGGAGAGAGTGGGGGCTCCCCGAAACGGAAGCAAAACCGGGGGCGATACGCGTCGCTCACGTGTACCCGGGGAGCTACGAGGAAGCGATGGCATCCCTTGGATACATGACAATCTTCAGCAAGCTGAACGAAGCAGAGGACATAGTAGCGCATAGATTCGTTCTGGACTCCCCCTTTTCGCTAGAAGAGGGAACGCCCCTGCGCAGTTACGACGTGATCGTGGCGTCCATCCACTTTGACCTCCAAATCCCGCTTCTTCTAAAGTATCTGGCAACGCAGAGGATCCCACTACGGAAGGAAGAAAGAGAACAGCCACTAATCGTTGGGGGGCCCGCGACCTGGAACCCACTCCCCCTGATAAACATAGCGGACGCCGTATCTGTGGGGGATGGGGAAGACCACATAGCAGACGCGGTTCGTGGAATGCTGAGCGAGAGAAAAGAGTGGACGCACTCGAACGTACTAAACACATGGGTAAAGAACAAGGCAAGCTTCGCGCGCCACGATCTAAGCTACAGACCGCCCGCGATCGTGACGGAAAAGAGCGCATACGGGCGAAAATCAATCTACGTGGAACCGTCGCGAGGCTGCAACTTCGGCTGCCGTTTCTGCCTCATCGGCTGGACAAAGAGGCCAAGACGAGACAGAAAACTCTCACAAATCTTGGATTGGATCACGGAGGGGCTCGAGAACAACGGAGAGAAGGTGTACTTCTTTGCATCGGATATACTGGGCCACCCACACATTCCAAAAGTCTTGGAAATCCTCGGAGAGCTAAAGATACCGTTCTCCCTCTCGTCCATGCGCTACGATCGGCTAAACGACGAGATGCTAGACATATTGCGCGAAGGAGGGCTAAGGAGCATAACCGTGGCACCAGAGGTGGCAAGCACCAGGCTAAAACCCGTCATAAACAAGCCAATACCGAACGAGGGCATCGTGGAGCTCGCAGGAAGAGCAAAAAAGAAGGGGTTCAAGTCGCTGAAACTGTACATCATGTTCGGCGTGCCAGGGGAGCAAGAAGAAGACGTGAACGAAATAATCAAGCTCGTAGAGGCCATCAAGAAAACGGGAATACAGGTGCGCGTCTCGGCAAACCCCATGATACCAAAACCACACACCCCCATGCAGTGGGCCCCATTCGCCGGCATCGATTACATCAAACGGGCAAACAAGCTCCTCGAGAAGAGCGTGCGGGCAAACACAATGAACCCGAAGCGCGCATTCATACAAACGCTCATATCCGTTGGCGATGAAAGAATTGGAGATCTGCTACTGCACGCGTATCGGGATCTGAACTACGC
Source organism: Microcaldota archaeon (assembly GCA_027074515.1). GTDB lineage: Archaea > Iainarchaeota > Iainarchaeia > JAADDC01 > JAADDC01 > SZUA-1452. Next base: position 7,845 of record JALTCQ010000137.1, read on the forward strand.
CCACTGGATGGGAGCGGCAACACGGCTGAACATAGATCTTTCAAAGTACATACGGGGGGGACGAGAGACACCGTGGAGAGAGCTCATAGATACTGGCGTTACTGATGAATTCCTGCGCAGAGAATGGGAAAAGATCCAAAAGGGCGAATACACTTCCCCCTGCCACGAAAGATGCTCGCTCTGCGGGGTGTGCTTCCCGTGATCGCAGCGGTGGTGTATCGCCCAGGGAAGATCGCAGATCCCTTGATCGAATCAGTCCGAGAACTCTTCGGAACAGAAAACGTGGAAATAAGAGGGCTGGGAATAGTGGACAGGTATGAAACAGCGTATACGAGCATCTACTTCATCCCCCTTCGCCAATCCTACGAGTTACACGCCAAAGAGATGGAGTCGCAGATTAGGGAAGCGATAGGGACGCCCGATGTGATTGTTTCCATAAATCCACACCTTGCAGACATGCGAGAGGGCATCTTCATACACAGCGCAGGAAATCTGACGGGGAAGGACGTCCTGGCAGCAAACTATGCCCCAAAAAGCGTGGCACCCACATCTCCAGGCACAATCGGAACGCTCGTGAGAGCTGTGTATAATTTTGCAGAGGAGCTAGGGGTAGAACCAAACGTACACATAGAGGCAACCCACGACTTCCCAGTGGATGCCACAATACCCTACCTTTCGTTCGAACTGCGAGGAAATGTCAACCACGAGCTTGCAGCGCTCTCGCTCGTGGCAGCACTAGGGAAGCAAGTCGCATTCAAGCCGTATCTAACAATAGGCCTCTCGTATTACGCTAATGAATTCATCCCCGTCATATTGCGGCGCAAAAAGGTCCCAGCGTACCACGTGCCGTTCTATTTGGCCCACAACCTCACGGCAGACACCATAAAAACGCTCATAAGAAAGGGATACGTAGATGCCGTGGCGTACGGGAAGGGTGTTCCACGGGAGAAACTACCGTTCTAACCAAGAAGGACGAGGAACTAGCACCGAGGAAAACCAGCGGGCAAATTCTCGGTTCTTCACGTAGAAATCGAGGATACCCCTTCCCTTCTGGATCTCATAGCCCTTTTCAAGGGACATTCGAACGTGCTTGCGGAAAGAACCGCGTCGTTTCATATCTTCAACTATATTCAGCAGGGCGAGCTCGGGCGTGGTTGCAGGGCGGAGAACGTCTACGTACCAACGATCTCCAAGGATGTATGGGCCAAAAAAGGCGTCCTTGTGCTTCTCCAAGAACCGTTCACTGTTCTGACGGTCAAATACTGGTGGACCTCTTCGTCTCTCCACGAAGGCATCGTAACCGCCAGCGATCTCGAAGTACCAGACGATATGGGCCAGCTCATCGGTCCAAACAGCAGAGTGGAGAACGATATAGCCAGCCTCTTCCAACTTCCCCCGCATCATGCGCAGATTTCGCTTGATCTCGCCCCACACGATGTCCGGAGAAACACCGGGGGGATACCCTGCGATCAGAAAGAGGGGGCGGGTCTTCTTCTGGATGAAAATGCGCTTAACATCGTCAGGAGAGAGGACTGGGCGATCAGGGAAGAAGAACTCAAGACGGGGACGTGCAAGGAACTCGCGGGCAGCTGCAACGAACGTGGCAAGGGACTGAATAGAAACAGGTGCTGCCACGTTACGGTATGGGTCGACTGGATCCACAACAACAAGCGGGTCATCGAATTTAGCCTTCGCGTGGCCCAGAATGTCGATAAAGACAGGGGGTTTCCAATTAGCAGCGGCCCGGAGGAGCGGCAAGGCTCCGCCATAGTGAAGAACAAGGAGTTCTACCAAGTAGCCAGAAAAGCCCTCCACACGAATTTCAGCACCATACACGCCGATTCCCTTCAAGAAAGCCTTCATGACTCTAACATCATCCTTCAACTCTGGCGACAGGCGATCTTGAAGAAACTTCTGATGCAACGGAGTTCTATCGGTAGCGCTCTGTATATTTTGACCTGGTTCCATCTTATACGCCGGAACCACATCAACCTCCACGCCCTCGATCCAGACCGTAACGTAGGGGTGCTCTGCGTAACGTATCTCGAACTTGGAAGACAGCGATTTACCAATTTCGAGTGCTTCCGCCTCCATAACGTTCCTGGGCACGTCGCGGGGATAGATTATGAAAACATCCACGTCAGATGAGCCCCGCAGGTTCGTACCACGGGCTGCAGAGCCCGCCACGACAACATCGGAAAAATGACCGCTGCGCTCACGAATTTGAGATACTACCCGTTCAGCCACGGAACGTATGTGCTCCTGCTCCTCCTCCGTTGGGCGAACCCTGGAAAGAACCTCTGAAAACACCTCATCATACCCTGGCACGTTTAAAATGTAGTAATCCCTGATTTAAAGCATGGATGTAGGGGGCGCCCCGAAGACCCTTGCAGAATCGAGGTACGCGGAAATCCTTGCTGGTTGGCCGTATCCCGAATACGTCCTCAAGCAGCGCGTGCTCACACCAGAAGAAGAGGAGCTCGTTAGAACGATCGTGGACGTGCTAAAAAAGAAGAACTCCATTGTTTACGTGAAGTTTCAGCACCTCGGAAAGGAGTATGAAGAGCTTTTCAAGAATACCTTTCGCGACGAGGTTCTACTAAAGATTCCGCCGCAGGCATTCAGCAAGTTGCCAAAGGAAGAAGAGAAAAAGCAGATCGTGGCAATTCTTGGCGAGTACCTTGCAAAGTTCCCAGTCAAAGACATAAAATGGGTCGCGGAGCACATAGCGAACGAAGTATTTGGAATGGGGCCCCTTGAAGACATACTGGAAGATGACGACCTCGAAGAAATAATGGTAAACGGTGAAAACCTGCCAATATTCGTGTATCACCGCAAGATAGGAATGTGTAAGACGAACATCGTCCTTTCGCGAGAAAAAATCCTTGAAACGATCAAGAAAGTCGCCACGTGGGCAAACAGGAAGATATCGGCAAAAAACCCGCTGCTGGACGCGCACCTACCAAACGGAGACCGATTCAACGCCACGATACCCCCCATATCCATAAGAGGCCCCACCATAACGATAAGGAAGTTCAAGCAGACGCCGTTCACGCTTGTGGACATCATACGGAACGGTACCCTGCCACCAGAGGTGGCCGCGTTTCTATGGGTGGCAGTGGAAGGGTTCGAAGTAGCCCCCAGAAACGTGCTCATCGCCGGCGGTGCGGGAGCGGGAAAGACCACGACGCTTAACGCACTCTTGGATTTCATCCCCTTGGACCAGAGAATCATAACGGTGGAGGACACGAAGGAGCTGGACCTCCCCATGTACGAAAACTGGATTCCGCTCATTACGCGGCCACCAACGCAGGACACGCCGGCAGTAACCATGAATGACCTGTTGAAGAATGCCCTGCGCATGCGTCCAGACAGAATCATAGTGGGAGAGGTGCGCGGGGAGGAGGCAGAAACGCTCTTCGTGGCAATGGATGTAGGGCATCAGGGGACCATGGGCACACTCCACGCCAACAGCGCGAGAGAAGTGCTCATACGATTAAGATCCGCCCCAATGAACGTCCCAGAAGACCTGCTACCGCTGATGAACCTAATCGTGGTCCAGCACAGGATAAGAACGCCCAACGGAATCGTCAGAAGGGTAATGGAGATAGCCGAGGTCGGAAGGATGGACGAGCAGGTCCTCCTCTCCGACGTGTTCAAGTGGGATCCGCGGGCCGGCAAGATCGTCAGAACAGACGTTCCAGCCCACACCATAGACGAACTGGCGGAGATCACGGGCCTGACGAAGAAAGAGATCAACAACGAAATCGTGAGAAGAGAAAGAGTAATCCGGTGGGCGGTAAACCACGTGAAAAACAGGCAAGAGCTAATAAAGCTCATAAGCGCATATTATAGCGATCCGGAGGGAGTGTACAATGCCATCTCATAGCGTTACAATCGCCTGCAACGTGCTGCCAACGGAGTCCGCGGAGAAGATCAAGGCAGCCATACGGAAGGTCTTTGAAAACGTGGAGTTCCACGAGCAAGACGGCAGAATCATGGCAGAGGGTGGAGAAGACGCAGTGAACGCATTCATACGTGTTGTCGTCAGGGAAAAGATCGCCGCAAGAACGTACTTCCTATTCAAATCGAGAAAAAAGGGAGATTCAATCGTCTTTCCGCTGGAGAGAGATCCGCTCACGGTGGGACGCATATCCTACGGAGAGGATAGCGCCGTGCCGCCAATATGGGTAGAAATAAGGGGGGATGTAGATGAAATACTGGAGCGCATTCGTAGCATTGCTGATGGTAATTAGCCCGGCCCTCGCCGTGCAGATGTATTACCCGGTTGCCCACGTGTTTGGAGACGGAGAAAGCTACAGCATAGGCACCATAGCGCCAGGGCACACGCTCAGCATCATAATAGACAGGGGGCCAAATAACGACCCGTGGGTGGGCGTGAAGCTGGATAAAAACTGGCCCTACCGCGTGGAGATATCCGGAGACCGAATGTACATATACGTAACGGTGCCGAAAAACGTCCAAATGGGCGCAAAACAGCTGTGCATCACCGCATATGGCCAACAATCTGCCGAAACGTTCTGCCCGGCATTTCTAATAACGAATGGGCTTCTTTCCGCGGAAATAGGAAACAAGCAGGCAATATCAGAGGCTGGAAGCAACGCAATGGTCAGAATACTCGTAAAAAGCCGCTCCATAGGTGAAACAGACGTATCCATCAACTGCAGCCTCGGAAAGCCATATTGCACCCAAAGCACGGTGCACATAGGTACAGAGAAGGCGAAACTAGTCGAATACCCGATATCCTACCCGTTCCCAGGCGTGTACGACGTGGGGATAAAAATAACGGATATGGGGAGCGGGGATCAGGTGAACAAGGAAGTAACCGTCGTGTTCACCCCGAGCATAAGGAACGACATGGGTGCGCTCCGCTGGGGTGTTCCAGTATCCGCACCGATCCTCCAACCCATAATGACCCTTCTGGCAATGGTGGCAGGAAGATGAGCATGGAAGAGTTCGTTATGGACAATCCCTGGGCAGCAGACATTCCAAAATCAAAGATCCTGATGGAGCTCGTTCAATACTTGAAAGAGCCGCACAGCATGGATGAAATACACGAAAAATTCCCAAAGCTGACGGACGATGACGTGGCATACGCCCTGTACATTCTCAAAACGCTGGGGGTAGTAGAGGGGGACGGAGAGAAGGTCTGGTTGTCAGAAAAGGGCGCAGAATTCCTGAAGGAGTACGAGGAAACGTTCTAACGGTATCGCAGAAGTGCTACCATTCCCCCCATCTTCTCAACAACGGGCGCCGAATCGAAGTCCCTAGGCACGATGAAGATCCTGCCACCACCACTCTTCACTGCATCCAGAACTGTCCTGGCATCTTCGCGGTTCTTCAAGAAATAGTCCTCGTGCATGAGAATCGTGTCCACCGCCCCCTGTTGAGCATAACTCTTCACCTCCTCGCCGACAGCTACGGGCTCGCCCTTTGCGAGACGCCGCAGGAACTCATCAAGCGCGTGGGAGATTTGGGCGAGGTGGTGTTCCTTCAGGACGGAGTCCAATCGGTCCGCAATCACTTCGTGTATCCCTTTGGTTCCAGCCATGGAAGTCTTGACGCCGATGAACCGTTTTTTAGAGCCCTTTGAGCGGGCGAAGCGGATAAACTCGTCGTAGAAGAATCCGGGACCTCCAACTATGACGATCTCAGGCTCAGAATCCTCAACAACTCGATAAACCTGCCCATAATACTCAGAAAAATCTCCAGAACCCATGCGCTTGCCACGGCGAGGGTTCCGAACGACTGCAAGGCGGCGAAGAGACTGGGAGAGAACGAATATCGTGGCTGCCTCATCGTCCATGGAAACAAGGAGCACCCATGGCTTCTGGGATTCGTCCACCGCCTGGCGAATCTGGTCAATCACGTAATCAGACCAGACAGCCTTGCGAACAACGATGTTACGGCCCGTGCGCAGCTCGAGCGTCTGGTGCTTCCCCTTCCCCACGACGTCCTCGGGTCGCGCCTCGACCACCACGCCAACAACCCTTAAAGCGCCCGAATACTCGTGAAACTTCACGTCCTCAACGCGGAGGCGGACAAAAACCTTGCGCAGCTCGCCAGAACCTCGCTCATCCTCCCGCTTAATTCTGCGCAGAACCGTGCCTTCAACTTCGTCGCCCGGCTCTATGGACTTCTCGAGCACCCACAGATCCTCTAACGTCTCGGGCACCACGGAAAAGCTCTTGTTCTTTCGGTCAACGAAGACCAGCTGCATGTTTAAAACAGAAACGGAAACATATTTTATCATGCAAGTGGACAAGGACGGAATAATCACGATACTCATCGGGCTCATTCTCTTCAGCGTGGCATGGGCGGCAGAGGCGTACCTCAGCGGGGGAACGCTCTGGACAACGCTGCTGTACACGATCAAGGATATGATCATCGGCGGCATCGCGGGCATTGGAGTCCTGCTCGTCATAGTGGGAATTCTCTTCATAACGGCCTGGTAACATGCGAGTAGCGGTAATCAACTACGACAAATGCAAACCAGAGAAGTGTGGCTACGCCTGCGCCAACGTCTGTCCAGTCAACCGTAGTGGCGGAGATCCAGCCATAACAATAGATGAGATAGACGGAAAACCGAGGATCAGCGAGACCCTTTGCATAGGCTGCGGTCTCTGCGTCAAGAAGTGCCCATTTGGTGCGATAACCATC
>JALTCQ010000138.1 GCA_027074515.1 Microcaldota archaeon
GTTCCCAGAAGCGGACGGTCGTGCACGTTCAGTATGGAGCGAACGCCCTGAATGCCATAGAGGGGGCCCTTGTAGTGGTTTACGAACTCTTCAGACCAGTCAATCCACTCGAGGCGGAGGCGATTCACCGCTTTCATGCCAAAGATGTTTCCTGCGATGCCAGCAAGCGTTCCCGGCATGTTTGCGGCTTCGAATCCCCTCGTGGGGTATGCTATCTTGATAATCTTGTTCTCCTTGTCCATGTAGAACACGTGTGGCCGGAGCGTCTCGTAGATCTCTGGGAGCATTGTCTTGATGTCGGTCCACGTTCCGATTGACGATTCAGCGGCCACCTTGTTCGCAGCGCTCTCAAAGCTTTCCTCGGGGTGCGGTTCCATCCTGAATGTGGCGACAATGTCGTCCTTCTCCGGTTCGTACCCGATATCAATAAAGTCATAGTCCGTCATGCTACTACAACTGCGCAGCACTTTATATTGTTTGGGGCTCGATTTTCACATGGACGATGATGTCAAGAAAGAGAGGATAAAACGGATCGTAGATGCGTTCATTGGCTCGGGCCAAGTTCAGTACGTTCCGTCCAAGAAGCAAGTGGAGCAGATCATTGATCAGCTCATCGCTGAGGGTAGGATCCCGCCAAGAGAGAAATGGAAGGAGCTCAAAGACGCTGAAGCTCCTCGCGAAGGATCTGAATAGCCCTTTTTGGATCTGCCCTTCCCTTCGTTCTTGCGACGATCTGGCCCACGAGGAAGTTCAGCGCCTTCTTCTCGCCGCTCTTGTAGTCTGCGACCGCCTGCGGATTGGCCTTTATGATCTCGTGGGCGATCTGCCTGATTGCATCGTCGCTGAGCTGCTCTTGCTCCGCCGGAACGAACGCGGGGTCGTCCAGAATCTTGCGCAAGTACTCCACGTAAACGGGCTTCGTGATCTTGCCACCGAAGTAAAGCTCCGCCAGTTTCGTTAGCCGCTCTCTGTTTGGAATCTCTGCGAGGTACTTATCCCTGTAGTTGAGCTCACCACGCAGGTTCAGGCAGAAAGACGTGGCATTCTTCACGCCAAACTGCTTTGCAAGACTTTCAAAGAGATCGCCCAGCTCTTTGTCCAATACAAAGGTCCAAGCGGCACTCTCGTCGATGCCGTATTCCCTGACAAGCCTGTCGCGCTTCTGATGGGGCAGTTCGGGCATCTTGGCACGAAGTTCCTTAACGAGCGCGGGATCAATGTGGTATGGCGGGATATCAGGGTCTGGCATGTAGCGGTAGTCCTCCGCAGTCTCCTTCTCCCGCAGGGATACTGTAACGCCGCGTACCTCGTCCCAGTGCCTCGTTTCCCGAACGATTTTCTTGCCCATTGCCAGCATTCTCTTGTGGCGGGCGATCTCGTATTTCAGGGCGCGGACCACGCCGTGAATGCTGTTTATGTTCTTGACCTCGACGCGTTCGCCACCCTCGATGCTCACGTTGGCGTCCACGCGGAAACCAATCTCAGGATAGAGGATCACGTCAAGATAATCCAGGACCGCCCGCAAGTGCTTGAGAAAGTTCCTTGCCTCCTCCACCGTGGTCATATCTGGCTCCGTAACGATCTCTATGAGCGGAACACCCGAACGGTTATAGTCCACAATGCCCTCACGCAGTTCGTATCTTCCAGGGTCTTCCTCAATGTGGATCTCGCGAATTCTCACGCCGTTCAGCTCTCCGTCCACCGCAAAGGGCTCAGACGTCCTCTGGTAGTTGTTTGGAAGATCCGGATAGAAGTAGTGCTTGCGCAGGAAACGAAGGGGCTCGTCCCGTATCTTGCAGTTGAGGGCAAGAGCCACCATTACTGCCTTGCGGATAACCTCCTCGTTGATGCCCTCTGGTTTTGAGCCGGGCTGGGCGGTGCAAACGGGGCAGATATTCGTGTTTGGTTCCGCCTCTAGGAAGTTCGTCGGGCAGGAGCAGAAGAGCTTGGACTTCGTTTTCAGTTGGACGTGGATCTCAAACCCTATTCTGACCATTGCTTACCCTCCTTTTCGAAGAAACGCACCGCCGAGACAAGGATGTGATCCGTAAACCTTGGCCCCATTAGCTGAACACCAATGGGCAAACGCCCCTTCCATCCAGCCGGGAAGGAGATTGCAGGGATACCCGTGAGGTTTGCGGGAACGGTCAGTGCGTCAGCCATGTACATCTTGACTGGATCGTTTATCCTCTCGCCAAGCTTGAAGGGAAGCGTGGGCACGGTGGGGGAAACGATGATATCAGCCTGCTTGAAGGCGTTCTCAAACATGTGTAGCAGTGTTGTCCTGGCGCGGAGGGCGAGCTTATACCATTCGGCGTTCTTCGCCATGGAGATAAATGTGCCCATGGTGATCCTCCTCTTGATCTCCTTACCGAAGCCCTCTTCCCTGCTTTGAGCCACCGTCTCGTAGAGTGTGCTTGCATCAACGCGGTGGCCGTACCTTATACCGTCGAACTTCTGCATGGCCGACGCGAACTCAGGATACATCACGAGGTAGTACGTGGGGAATGCGGCCCATATATCTGGAAGATCCACATCAACAATCTCAACACCCTTGGATTCGAAGAAACGAATCACGTGCTCTGTGGTTTTTCTAACAGCAGGATCTACACCGTTCAAAAGGGATTCAGAAACACTAATCCGGACGTGCTCCGGGTCAAAGGAATCTATACTCTCGAGGAATGGGAGCTTGCGTCTTGCGCTTACCCTGTCCTTCGAGTCAAATCCTTGCAGAACGTCCATTGCCAGAGCTATCCCATACGCATCGGGGGCAAGGGGACCTGGAACGTCCAGGCTCATGGCAAGATCCGCCAGCCCGTAGCGAGAAACGAGGCCGTATGTTGGCTTCAGGCCCACGACCCCATTGAAGCTTGCAGGGTTTCGGATAGAGCCTCCCGTGTCGGAACCAAGGGCCAAGTCCACTATTCCCGCAGCCACCGCCGCTCCTGCTCCGGAGGACGAGCCGCCAGGAACGTACTCAGGATCTCTTGCGTTGCGCGTGGGTCCAAAGTATGAGGTCTCTCCCGAGGAACCACAGGCGAACTCATCCATGTTCAATTTGCCCAGAATCACGCCGTGGTTGTCGAGGATCTTCTGAACGGGGGTGGCAGTGTACGGCGGGATGTAGTCCTCGAGCATCTTGGACCCACAAGTCATGCGAATGCCCTTGAGGGCGAAGTTGTCCTTGATACCCCAGATAAGACCGTAGAACGCCTCGCCGCCACCGCTTTCAACAATTTTATCAATCTCCTTCGCCTGCTCGCGGGCAAGATCTACTGTTTTTGTAATGAACGCGTTTAGCTCTGGCTCTCTGTGTTCAAGGACTTCTATCTTCTCTTCCAGATGCTCAGATGGCTTCATTTCGCCGCTCCGTATTCTTTCAAGGATCTCCTCAATCATAGGCATCACAGGTTTGGTGGAACCTTTGCATAGCGGTCCTTCTTGCGTGGGAACTGCGCCACGATCTCATCGGGATCCTCAAAGGGGCTCACGGCGTCCGCCCGGAACTCATCCGCGTTGTCGGTCATTACAATGGGGGCCGCCTCGGTGAGTGGTAATTGCTTTACTCGCTCAAGGAGTTCAAGGATCTCGTTGAATTGGGGGAGAAGTTCGTCTATTTCCTCATCCGTGAGGGCGATGCGAGCGATCTTTGCGATGTGCAACAACTCGTCCTTGGTAAGTGCCATCCTTATAATTCCGTTGGGTTTTCGTTTAAAATACCGATGATGAGATCGGCAGTGTGGGTCCGGTGCCCGAAGCCCGCTACTGAGGTTCACTTGAAGAAGCCGATACCGAATGCTCCTCTCCCGAAGTGAACGCTCAGCCCTGGCCCCACAGGTATTCGCAGGGTGTGCTTGACTTCGGATCTAACAAGGTTCCACGCGCGCTCCGCGAAATCTCCGCCGTTGACGTCGCTGAACCAAACTTCCTCGCGCCCTCGCACAAGGTCTGCGAAGAGGTCCAACACCTTGGATTTTCTTGCAATCTTGAACGTGTGGAAGGTGCCGTCTATAACAGTGATAACTGGCCGTATTC
>JALTCQ010000139.1 GCA_027074515.1 Microcaldota archaeon
CGACACCCAGGAGCCCAGCGGCAACCTGATCGTCGTTGGTGGTTATGCCATCAACAAGATCGCCGCTAAGATCCAGCAGCTCAAGCAGGACCTCACCAAGGAGAACACAAAGGTCGTCAAGTACTATCCTGCCAGCGAGACTGGTCTCGGCAGCGACGCCATCGTGGTTGCCGGTTGGACTGCCGACGACACCATGGCCGCTGCGAGGGAGTTCATCAACTTCCTCAAGACCAGCGTCCAGTGAAGGGATTTACTTCCCTTCCCCTTGTTTTAATTTTGTTTGCGTGCTGATTCTCATATGCGTGAACTAACCCGTAACGAGAAGTATGCTTTGGTTGCCTTCTCGCTCGTTCTAACGCTTGCAGTCGTCGTCTACTTGAACCGTCCAGTCACTCCCGACGTTGCAAAGATCACGCTGGACCCCGCGTTCTACGGAAACGTCCTCCAGTCTCCCGTTGTAGTCTTCCGTCTCGTTTATCCCTTTTCGAACGTGCAGGGGGCGGGACAGGCGGCAGTTTTCGCGTCGAACGTGCTTGTGTACAAGCAGAAGACGTTGCTGCTTCAGGTGGTTGATGGGAACCGCTGCACGGAAACGATAATCTCTCCCCAGAACGCCACGGACACGAACAAACAGACGTCTACCGTTTCTGCTGCCCAGTGCTACGCAGATGCGTCCCACTACCCAGTCATAGAGGTGCGTGAAGGGCAGGCGGAGCTAAAGGTGACGGACACTGAGGCGAAGATCTCTGGAAACAGCCACCAGGTCTACGTGCTCACCAAGTACCTCCTAACCAGAATATGGCCGGATGCCGAGGAGATCTTCCTGAAAACGCAGAAGGTTCTCGCTAACGTTAGACGGCAATGACTGCGTTCATTGCTTTGGAGAGGGCGCTCGGATCCAGGGCGTTCATGGCCCAGCTGAGCTCTCTCTTTAGCTTCTCCTTTATCTCTTCTCTTGAGGCAATTATCTTGCCCACGTCTTCCCCACTGAGCCGGGAAACGGTCAGAACAACGGTTTCAAGGTAGCTCTTGGGCACGTGGTCAATCATCTCCAGCCCGAGGAGCGCGGCGTAGGTGCGGATGAACCTGCGCACGTTGTTTGGCATCTTCTCCTCGAAGGCTAACTCCTCCAGCTTGTGGAGCAGGTCTAGGGCGTTGGGGTCCTTAGCCCTGTCCAGTATGCGCTCTATTGGCATAACTGTGATCTCAGATGTGGTTAGATTTACGCTGCCCTCTCCCTCAATGGTGAACTTGTTCTTTCCAGACTGGACGATGACGTAGTTCCCGTTTCTGCCCACCAGCGTTCCGTCATCCAGCTGGAGCACCCTGCCGTCCTCTATGTAGTGCACCTTCGTGGTGTTCTCCAGCCGGTTGTGGTGGAGTAGGATCATATTAGTATATGCGTTGCGTTGCGTATAAAAGTTAGCCTTTCAAAGAATTTTCTTTGTTCTCGTTCGATTAGAAAATTAAACTACTATTCGGTGGTAAACAAGCTCCGTTAAAACGTTACGCTCTATTTTCTCTTCATGATCCGTGCTTTCTTCTATCCAAATTCCGTTGCAGTTGTGGGTGCGTCCTCTAACCCGAAGAAGATAGGCTACCAGATACTGAACAATATCATTAGTTACGGCTACACGGGCAAGATCTTTCCAGTGAACATTCATGAGGACGAGATCCTCGGACTGAAGGCGTACAAGCGCGTTTCAGATATTCCTGAGCCGGTGGATCTGGTTGTCGTTGCCGTTCCCGCGAAGGTGGTTCCAGAGGTTCTCGAGGACGCCGGTAAAAAGGGCGTGAAGGCCGTTGCAGTCATATCCTCCGGTTTCAAAGAGGTTGGAAATGAGGAGCTGGAGGAAAGAATCGTTTCCATAGCGCGCAAGTACGGTTTCCGCCTACTCGGCCCCAACATCTTCGGAGTCGCCTACACGCCCAACCATCTCAATGCTACCTTTGGGCCCACCAACGTGAAGCCAGGAAAGATAGCACTTATCTCCCAGTCCGGCGCACTGGGCATCGCACTCATGGGCTGGACTCAGACGGAGGAGATAGGACTCTCTGCCATCGTATCCGTTGGGAACAAGGCGGACGTCTCCGATGAGGACCTTCTGGACTTCTTTGCGACGGATGAGAATACGAGGGTCATCGTGGAGTACATGGAGGGCGTGAAGGACGGTAGGGCGTTCATGGAGGCGGCGAGGAGGAATCCGAAGCCTATTATCGTTATAAAGGCGGGGCGGAGCAAGCGAGGCGCCCAGGCTGCCTCATCCCACACTGGCTCCCTCGCGGGCAGCGATTTAGTCTACTCTGGCGCGTTCAAGCAGGTGGGTGTAATCCGTGCTGACTCCGTGCGTGACGCCTTCGTCATGGCGAGGGCGCTTAGCGAACTGCCCGAGCCGGCTGGGGATAATATAGTCATAATCACCAATGGTGGAGGAATTGGCGTTCTCGCGACGGACGCCCTAGAGGAAAGGGGGCTGGACCTCTACTCCGGGCCAGATCTGGTCGCATTCAAGAAGGCGATGCCGCCCTTCGGCTCCTTCAAGAACCCAGTGGATATAACGGGCATGGCTGATCCTGTGATGTATATGGATGCCCTTAGAATTGCTCAGGAGAACGAGAACGTGCATTCCATCGCGGTCCTTTACTGTGAGACGGCTGTCTGCGATCCCGAAGAGCTGGCAGAGGGCATTATCAAGACGTATGATCACAAAAAGCCGCTAGTCGTGGCGATGGTTGGTGGGGAGAAGACGGAGAAAGCAATAGCCCGTCTGAACGAGGCAGGGATTCCAGCCTATGACGCACCGGAGGACGCGGTAAGGGCCTTGCACGCATTGTACCTATGGAAATGGGGGAAGAAAAAGCGTCAGAGCAGCGGGTCTATGCGCAGGAGCTGATTGAGCTTTACCGTGCGTATTCCCGCCGCTCCAATCTTTGCCAGGTCTGCCCCAATACCCACGGCGAACTCTGCCAGGAACGGATCGTCCGTTTCCCCTGAGCGGTGGGACACGGTTATCATCATGTCCTTCTTCCTGGCTTCCTTCACTGCTCGGAGTGTTCTTGATATTGTTCCTGCCTGGTTGGGTTTTATGAGCGCTCCCTTTATGTCTGCCTTCTTGATCCTCTCCGCGTTGGTCACGATGAGGTCGTCCCCCACCACGGTTGCGTCTACTTCCTTCTGTATTCTTGCATAGTCGTCAAATGCGTCCTCGTGGAATGGGTCTTCCAAGTATGTCAGCCCATACGCCTTCGTAAGCTCCTTCACGTACTCTTCGTGCTCCGCGGTGCTCCTCTTGACTCCCTCTTTCTTCCAGACATATTTCTTCCCATCCCATAGCTCGTTGGCTGCAACATCCACGCCGATGATCGGTTTGTAGCCAATGCTGGCGAGCTCGTCGCGGATGGATGCGAGGATGTGGAGTATCTGTTCGGTTCCAAGATGCGTAACGAAGGCACTCTCTAGCGTCAGAGCACCCTCGAACTTGGGATCCACCTCTTTTAGCACGCCCTTGATCTCCCTGTACGCTGCGGATGTGATGAGGATGCTCTCAGTAGTGCTCTCTGCGGGGACGGCGAGGAGGAACTCCTGGATATCGGTAGCACCCCCGTGGGCCCCACCACCGATAACGTTTTCTATGGGTGTTGTTCTCCTCGGCTTGGATCCGTAGAGTTCTGCCACCTCTTCAAACACGTGGATTCCTCTTTCCCATGCCTCTGCCTTTACCGCGGCGATGGACAGGGCCAGTGCTGCGTTTCCACCAATCTTTTCCAGCCGCTCCGTCCCGTCTATGCTCTCTATTGTTTCGTCCACTTCTTCTGGCGTTGTCTCCTTTCCTACGACTTCGGGAAATACCTCCTTTTCCAGCCGTTCCTTGGCGATCTTTACCCCTTCGTCCACGCTATCTGCCTTTGGCCAAGCTTGAGCCTCGTGGCTGCCTGCCGACGTGCCAGATGGTGCAGAGGCCTGCACCCATGAGCCGCCCACCCTAAGAACCACTTCTATTGTAG